>NZ_OMPH01000012.1:0-13943 GCF_900312795.1 Ruegeria sp. AU67 | reverse complement strand
ACTCGTTGAATAGTGCTGGGAGGGCCGATGTCGGACCAATCCTGAGAGCGGCCCCAATGACCGCTCGCAACCACAAACCAGTCTCATCGCTAATGCTGTCGGATGACGGCTTCGAGCCCGAAGCGGACGTGCTCGCTCTGTGCCTATCTCACCTCAAGTATGAGAACTTTCGCTCCAAATTCTGGCTCCGCCAAAAGGAGTAGCCTGAAGTCCGGAGACTGCTCCACGTCGCGAACGGCTGTGGTACCTTTCGTGGCGGAGTGTCGTGCCGAGAGGAAAATATGTTTAGAAAGAAAGCCTTTTCGTGCGAGCATTATAATCAAATGACCGCTTGAAATCAGGCTAAGGAAAAAATGAACGGCGCTCAATCACTCGTAAAAACCCTTTTGAACAATGGCGTGGATACAGTCTTCGCAAATCCCGGTACCTCGGAAATGCACTTTGTCGCTGCCTTGGATGAACACCCGGAGATGAATTGCATTCTTTGCCTCTTCGAAGGCGGAACGACGGGTGCGGCGGATGGGTTTTTTCGTATGAAACGTGATGTTGCCGGAACGCTGCTGCATCTTGCGCCTGGCTTTGGCAACGCATTTGCCAATCTGCACAATGCCAGGAAAGCGGGGTCCGGGATCGTGAACATCGTGGGTGATCACGCAACGCATCACCTCCGGTACGAAAGCCCTTTGAAGGGAGACATCCTCGGTATCAGCCAAGCGGTAAGTCATTGGACGCGAGTGTCATCCAATTCAACCGACGTGGCTATGGATGGAGCGGCTGCGGTTCAGGCTGCCCGGTCGCAAAACGGCCGGGTCGCGACGCTTGTCTTGCCTGCCGACACAGCTTGGAACGAAGCGAACGCAGCGGCAAACCTTTTGGACATTGGAGAAAGCCTCCATCGACCGTCAATAGGCGGCATAGCGGCCGCAGCAGCCCGTCTTATGACACCGAAAGCCGCGCTGATGATTGGCGGATCAGCTCTGTTTGGACCACAGCGTGCACTGGCTGGACAAATTGCCGCCGCTACGGGGTGCCGGTTGTTGGCCGAAACTCTGATACCTCGTATTTCCAAAGGCGCAGGAACAGCAAAGCTAGACCAACTGGTCTATCCGATATCGCCCAAGACCGTTCAGCTTGAAGCAACGTCTTCGATCACTCTGCTTGGCGCAGACAGGCCAGTCGCCTTTTTTGCCTATCCCGGGAAACCGAGCGTACCCGAACCTCCGTATTGCCCCATTACCGACTTGTGTACGCCCACAGATGATATCGAGTGGACGCTGCAAGCGCTCGCCGACGCGGTCGGGGTCACAAGCAAAACGGTGGCAGAAACCCATCCGCTCGATCTGCCGGACATTCCCAGCGGGCAGTTGACCCTCGAAAAAGTTGGTTTGGCGTTGGCAGCACTGATCCCGGAAAACGCGATCATCTGTAATGAGTCCGTGACGTCCGGGTTTCACGTCATTCCACCGACAGCCACCGCTCGACCGCATGAACTACTCGCTGGCACCGGCGGAGCGATTGGGCTGTGTTTGCCCTGCGCAACGGGTGCGGCCATCGCGTGCCCGGACCGACAAGTTATTGCCCTGACTGGGGATGGTTCGGCCATGTACACGCTACAATCTCTGTGGACTATGGCGCGAGAAAATCTCGACGTGACCGTTATTGTGTTTGCAAACCGAGGCTATCAAATTCTGCGCGATGAACTCACAAATGTCGGTGTAGCGAGCTATGGTCAGAATGCTCAGGCTATGTTTGACGTGGAGAACCCGACACTGGACTGGGTATCTCTGGCGAAAGGCCACGGTGTTCCTGGGACACGCGCAGATGACATGGACAGCTTTGCGAAGGCGCTCTCTGCCGGTCTCTCCAACGACGGGCCATCTCTGATCGAAGTTGTGTGTCCCCCGCCAGCATGAGTATTGTGACACGGAACCTGAAGAGCTGATGAGACTTGGGGTGCAAACTGCGGATCGGTATAAGTTGATGCTGTGAAAAGACTTTGCGATGGTTCAAACGGCGGCGAAGTTGCCGTTTTGTCCGCGCAGCGATCATTGACGAATTTTTGACCAGCGTCTGCTTTCGCCCAAAGGAGTCATTGAGAGCTGAAAGTTCGGTTTTTCGTGACCGAACGGCCGCTTAGCGGCGCTTAGCCGGAATCCGACAAAAACCGTTGGATGACTGCCTCGGGCCCAATACGGACATGAGTGCAAACGCGGCGAACGGCTGCTTCGAGCCCATTCTGTGAGATCGGTTTTCATGCTGCGCGCGCTCGCAGCGTGAAAAATTCTGTGTCCGTATAAATCTCGATGTTGCCACGCGGTGGGAAAACCAGCCATTCGTGCAGAGTGCGGCATGGATCAGAGGCCGAACCTGCACTTCAAGGAACAAAGAAGTGGCTGTATTTGGGTGCAGCTGCTGTTTATGCAGCATTTGTTCGCAATTGCAGAGATGTTTTAGTCGAGGGGCAGCCGTTCTATAAATGTGGCCGTTTTAGTCTCTTGATGCTGGCCATTTTCCAACTGTCGTTTCTGTTCCACTGCCCACATGTCAGATGTTAAGCGGCATGCGATAGGATATCCGGCCATTGAAATAAGCTGCGAGCTTCACTGGTCGGATTTTCAATAGCTTCCGGGATAGAAGGCAGGCCTCTCTCGACGTGCAGGACTGTCGTCAAGACGACATCGCCGTCTCGGTTATCTCAGGTCATTCGTGCGGCAATCAATGTGACCAGTTTTTGATGATCCATATCGAAGTTTCGAATACCTTCAGCCAGTTTTTCTGTGGCCATTGCGTCTTTATTCATGCGCCAACGGAAAGTCGCCTCATCCATTAGAGCTTCGGTGATCTCGCCCTTCTTATCGGGTGCAAGCACGCGCGCAAGCTGGCTGTGATCATTGCTCAATTCATCAAGCAAACTGGGTGCAATCGTCAGGTTGTCACACCCAGCTAAAGCCTTGATTTGGTCCGTGTTACGGAAGGACGCCCCCATCACGACCGTGCTTATCTTATTGGCTTTATAATAGTCGTAAATTGCGCTTACCGACTTTACGCCCGGATCGTCGGTTGGTGCGTAATGATCCCGGCCTTCATTCTTTTTGTACCAATCGGTAATGCGGCCAACGAATGGTGAGATCAAATATGATTTGGCATCGGCGCAGGCAACGGCTTGTGCCATGGAAAATAGAAGTGTCAGGTTGCAATCGATACCTTCCGCTTGCAGGGTTTCAGCGGCGCGGATGCCTTCCCATGTTGCAGCCAACTTGATTAGGATCTGGCTCTTATCGACGCCACGTTTTTTGTATTCATTGATAATGGCGCGCGCGCAAGACCGACCTTTCGGTATCAAACGACAGACAAGCTTCAACCTCAGTCGAGACGCGGCCCGGGACCAGCGCCGCAAGTTCAGCCCCTATTGCAACCGTCAGGACTTCGGTCACCTCTTCGGGTGTCATACCCGCAGTTTTGCCTGCCTCGATTTCGCGGGCGATTAAATCTTCGGATGCCGCATGTTCCAGAGCCTTGAGAACCAGAGACGGATTAGTTGTGCAATCAATCGGCTCATATGTCCGAACCGCCGCAAGATCGCCGGTATCAGCGACAACAGTTGTCATAGTGCGGAGTTGCTCCAGGACATTTGTCATTAGAGTATTCCTTCTTTGCGCCACGGTGTTGGCGGCAACGGCTAGAATAAGGTCGAACAGTCAGGGCTGAAACCAAAAGGGTCAATCTTTCCAAGCGTCTCTGAAGCTTTGCAAACGCGTTGAATAGAGGTCCGACAGCGTTGGATCTGCCGTGTAGGCCTGACGCACTTTTGACGGCATAAGGACGTCATCGGCGGTTGCATCGCCCGTTCCCAATATTGCGAGCCTCGCCGCGCCCAATGCGGCCCCTTGCGCGCCGCTGTCAGGCACATCAAGCGTCAGCCCAGTGATGCTCGCAATCATTTTAAGCCATACCGCCGATTGACTGCCTCCGCCTGCGACGCAGACTGAACCTGGGAGCGAGCCACACGCATCAAGTGCTGTACAGCAATCGGCGAAGGCAAAACCGACCCCTTCCATAACCGCCTGCACCATGTCGGCTAACGTATGATCGCGGCGCAGGCCGTGGAACGCACCTGTCGCGTTTGGGGCGTTATGGGGTGTGCGTTCGCCCGATAGGTACGGCAGGAACGTGATGGGGGAGGGTGCGCTAACGTCTGCCACGAGGCTGGACAGGGCCGCAGGCGTTTGGCCGGTGATCTGGCTAAGCCAAGCAAGCGCATCGGTGGCACACAGAATGACACCCATTTGGTGCCACGTCTCGGGCACCGCGTGGCAAAAACTATGGGCGGCGCTGTCGGTGTTGGTGGCGAACGTATCCGTCACCGTGAAGAGCACGCCGGATGTGCCCAGCGACAGAAAACCTTGACCGGGGTGCACAACGCCAAGCCCGCAGGCGGTCGCCGCATTGTCCCCCGCACCACCTGCGACAGCGACAGGGCCTGTGCCCCATTGCGTTGCAAGTTCGGCGCGTAAATCGCCCGCTTTTTCGCTGCCTTCAACCAATCGGGGCATGTGGTCGCGGGTCAGCCCCGTGGCCGCGAGCAGGTCATCGGACCAATCGCGTTTGGCCACATCGAGCCACAGGGTGCCTGCCGCATCCGACATCTCTGAGACGTACTCTCCGGTCAGCCAGAAGTTGATGAAATCTTTGGGCAGCAAAATTTTGCACGTCTTTGAAAAAATCTCAGGTTCGTTCTTTTGCACCCAACGCAGTTTCGGGGCGGTAAAGCCAGCCATAACGATGTTTCCGCCGATGCCGCGAAAATCTGCGCGCGCTTCAAGCTCATCGCATTCGGCAAGGGATCGCCCGTCGTTCCACAAGATCGCAGGGCGTAGCGGTTTATCATTGGCATCCAACAACGTCGCACCGTGCATCTGGCCAGACACGGCAATTCCCCGCAGCGCCGAAAATTCGGCGGGGACTGCGGCGCGCGCTTGGGCTATCGCGGCTTCACAAGCGGTGATCCAAGACAGTGGGTCTTGTTCGCTCCACATCGAATGAGGGCGCGCAACAGTGAGTGGGCCATGACCCTCAGACAAAACGTTTTGATCGCCATCAATGAGCAGCGCTTTGACACCAGATGTGCCGAGGTCTAGACCAAGATATGTCACGTGCGTCTCATTTTTTTGTTGGAAAAGGTGGCCACCGGCGGGACCGCCGATGACCTTGGGAGAGCTATTAGAACGGGCTATCAGGATAGTAGAAGTCCATCGCGTTCTCTTGCGTGATCAGGACCGACCCGATCACGAAGTCGCCAGACACAGGGGCGTTCGACGTCAGACCAACAGCCGTCAATTCAATCGCTGTTGCGATCATTGAAGGCGGATAAGTCACGTTGGCAGGGATCATTGCGTCGTCGTCGGCTGTCCGCTTAATCATTTCCTTCATACCAGCACCGCCAAGGACGAACTGCACATCATCACGACCCGCCGCTTCGATCGCAGCCAGAACACCAATGGCCATGTCGTCATCAGAGGCCCAAACAGCATCGATGTTGTCATACTTGGACAAGAAATCCTGCATCACAGTAAAGCTGTCGTCACGGTTCCAGTTGCCGTGCTCCATGTCCAGCACGTTGATGCCGGACCCTTCGATTGCGGCTGTGAACGCATCCACACGCTCGTTGTCGATGGTCGTGGGGATGCCACGGAAGACAACGATATCGCCGCCGTCAGGCATCTTGGACACCATGTAATCGCCGGACACTGTGCCAAAGCCTGTGTTGTCGCCTGCGACATACAGGTCCTCAATACCAGCGACAGACAGACCACGGTCAACAACAGTCACCCATGCGCCGCTATCTGCAACAGCCTGAACAGGCGGTGTCAGCGGGTCGGATTCAAACGGCAGAACAACCAGCGCGTCAATGTTGCGCGTGGCGACCATGTCTTCGATATCGTTGACCTGCTTGCCCGGATCGGACGCCGTTGCCAGAACGAAGTCGAGACCTGGATAGACCTCTTCGAGACGCTCGACAGTTTCAGCGGCGTGGAAGTTCATGCCACCGGCCCAACCGTGTGTCGCGGCGGGAATGGACACGCCGATCACCTTGACCTCGTGACCATCTGCAAATGCAGCTGTGCTCAGGGCTGTTGCCAGTGCTGTGGCAATAAATGTTTTCGTAAATTTCATGTTTGCTCCTCCCTTGAAGCGTTGGCTTGCAGCCTAAGATGCCGCCTTACGTTCACGCTGTAGGATCACAGCGAGAATGATGATGACCCCTTGGATCGCGCCGTTCAGGTAGGGCGACACAAAGTCGGTCAAATTCAAAATATTGCCGATCAGGCTGAGGATCAGCACACCGATCACAGTGCCCCAGACCCGGCCAAATCCGCCCTTCAGGACAGTGCCGCCGATGATCACAGCGGCGATGGCCTCCAGTTCCCACAGCACCCCAGTTGAAGCAGATGCCGAACCCAAGCGCGGCACATACATGATGGTCGCGATGCCCACCAAAATGCCAAGTGCGGCATAAGAAATCAGGCGCGTACGGCGCACGTTCACGTTGGAATAATGCGCGACATGTTCGTTTGATCCGGTGGCAGCACAGTGGCGTCCATAGGTGGTGCGCGACATGATGATCTCTCCGATAATCACGACAACCGCAAAAACGATGATCGGCCAGCTGATCCCAAGGATGCCGTCAAAGTAGACCGGGCGGTAAAACGTGCGCAGACCGAAATCGAGCGACAGCGTGCCCCCGTCGGCCAGCCACGTCACCAGGCTGCGGTAGATGCCCATGGAGCCGAGCGTGACGATAAACGCCTCAATCCCCAAGGTCGTGATCAGAAAGCCGTTCAAAAGCCCCGCAAGCATGCCTGCAATAATCGCGGTCAGCATGCCCAAGAGGATGATTGGGATGCCGATCCCCAAGCTTGGCAGCGCCGCGTTCATCACCAAGATCATCAGCCCCGCGATAAAGGCCGCCATTGACCCGACGGATAAATCCAAGCCCCCTGCGGTGATCACAAAGGTCATGCCCACCGCGATGATCCCGATAAAGGCAGAGCGCGCCAGAACGTTGGTGATATTGGCCTCACTCAGGAAATTGGAGTTCAACATCGCGCCGATGATCAACAAGACTACCAAGGCAATAATGGGGCCTAGCACGGACATCGACGGAAGACACATGCCGCCAGATTGAGGTGTGGTTGTTTCAGTCATCTGTTTCCCTCAGGCCATTTCCGGCGTTTTGTCAGTGCGCAATCCCATGGACAGGCGCACGATTGCGTCTTCATTAATGTCGTCGGGGGCCAACATGCCGCTGACAGCGCCAAGGCGCATGACCATGATCCGGTCCGCCAAACCGATGAGTTCAGGCATTTCAGAGGTGATCACGATGATCGCGTGCCCCGCATCTGCCAGCCTGCGCAGGAAGGCGTAAATCTGTTGTTTGGTGCCGATGTCGATGCCACGGGTGGGTTCATCGACGATCAAGACGCGGGGCTCAGAGAGCATGACCTTCGCCAGCAGCAGCTTTTGCTGATTGCCGCCGGACATATTGCCGACCTGCACATCACGGGTGCCCGCGCGGATATCAAATTCTGTGATTGCGTCGGTCAGGGCGGTTTCCTCGGCGCGGCGGTCAATCATGAAACCGCCGAATTTGTGCAAATTCGCCAGCGTCAGGTTTTCACGCATGCCGCGTTCCAACAACAGCCCGCGTAGCTTGCGATCTTCAGTCAAATAGCAAAGCCCCGCCTGCTGCGCGTCGCCGGGGCGTTTGAAACGGGCGGGTTTGTCAAACAAGGTAACCTTGGCGGCGCTTGCGGGGCGCAAACCTGCAAGGCCTTCCATCACTTCCGTCCGGCCAGAGCCGATCAACCCGCCGATCCCCAGGATTTCGCCCTGCCGCAAGGTGAATGACACGTCGCTTGCAAACCCTGGCACGCTCAGATTTTCAACCTGCAATACAACAGGCGCATCCGCCGCAACGCCCGGCTTGGTGGGATAGAGATCAGACACATCGCGACCCACCATTGCGGTGGCCATGGCATCCTCGCTCATCTCAGAGGTCGCGCCAGAATGCACAACATCGCCGTCGCGCATGATCGTTATGTGGTCCGAAATCGCGGAGACCTCATCAAGCTTATGCGAGGTAAACAAGATCGCTGTGCCCGCCGCGCGCAGGTCTGCGACTTGTTTGAACAACACGTCTGTCTCGCGGTTGGTCAGCACGGCGGTCGGTTCGTCCATGATCAAGACCCGCGCGTCGCGCGACAGAGCCTTGGCAATTTCGACCATCTGCTTTTCTGAATTGGACAGCCCAGAAACAAGCGCGTCAGGCGACACATCGCAGGCAACACGGGTCAGGTATTCCTTTGTGCGGCGGCGCATTTCAGCTTTGTCGAGCAGCGGTCCGCGTTTCAACTCCCGCCCCAGAAAGATGTTTTGTTCAACGGTCAACTGTTCGGCGAGGTTGAACTCCTGATGGATCATCACGATCCCCGCCGCTTCGCCGTCTTGCAGGCTGCCGAACTGCGCGGGGTGCCCTTCAAACAGGACATCGCCCTGTGTGGGCGGCTGATAACCCGCCAAAATCTTCATCGTCGTGGATTTACCCGCCCCGTTTTCGCCTATCAGCGCATGTACGCTGCCAGCATGCAGCGCAAGATTTACGCCATGCAGCACTTCGACAGGGCCGAAGCTTTTGCTGACATCTTGCAGTGCGACAAGGGGGCGGGTCGTCATAGCGTTGTCCACGCCGCGTTGCCAGCCGACGACGTGACGCAGGCGGTGATGAACCGCATTCCGTCGATGCCCGCCGAGATTCCGGGAAGGATGCCCATGGCTGTGGCGCGGTCTGTGCCATTTTGAGTTGCGCGGATCGCGTCCGCTGCCTCGTTATAGATCGTCGCAAACCCTTCAAGGTAGCCCTCAGGGTGACCGCCGGGGATGCGGCTGACGGCTTGGGATGCTTCAGTGGCACCCGCACCATTGCGCGTCAGCAAGCGTTTCGGTTCGCCATGCGGCGTGAACCACAGGTAGTTGGGGTCTTCTTGCGCCCATTCCAACCCGCCCTTTTCGCCGTATATCCTCAGTTTCAGCGCGTTTTCATTGCCCGGAGCCACTTGGCTCGACCACAGCATCCCACGCGCCCCGCCTTCAAAGCGCAGCATCATATGGGCGTTGTCATCCAACGTCCGTCCCGCGCCAAAAGATTGCAGATCAGCGGCAAGGCTTTCGACCCGCAAGCCGCTGACAAAACACGCCAGATTATGCGCATGCGTGCCGATGTCGCCAATGGACCCACCCGCGCCAGAGCGCGCCGGATCGGTGCGCCATTCCGCTTGTTTCAACCCTTCGTTTTCCATCGGCGAGGTCAGCCAATCTTGCGGGTATTCCGCTTGCACGATGCGCACCTCACCCAAGTCACCCGCAGCGATCATCTCACGCGCCTGCCGGATCATCGGATAACCAGTGTAGTTATGGGTCAGGATGAACAGCGCCTCGGCGTCCTTCACGGCTGCCTGAAGTGCGACCGCGTCGTCCATGGTCGAGGTAAGCGGCTTGTCGCAGATCACATGGATACCGTGGGCCAAGAACGCCTTGGCCGCGGCAGCATGAACGTGATTGGGTGTGACGATAGAAACCGCCTCGATCCCGTCGTCGCGCGCGGCCTCGGTCCTGGCCATCTCCTCAAAGCTGCCGTAGGACCGTGGAATGCCAAGCGCCTGCGCACTCGCTGCGGATTTTTCAGGGGAGGAGGACAAAGCGCCAGCAACCAGTTCAAACCGGTCATCAATGCGGGACGCAATGCGGTGGACGCCACCGATAAAGGCGTCATTGCCGCCGCCAACCATGCCAAGACGAATACGGGTCATCAGTCGATCCCCAACATTTTACGGTTTGCAGCGTCGTCTGTGCCGCCATCTGCGAAATCATCAAAGGCGCGTTCAGTGACGCGGATGATGTGGTCTTTGACGAACTGCGCCCCTTCGCGTGCGCCGTCTTCCGGGTGCTTCAGGCAGCATTCCCATTCGACCACGGCCCAACCGTCAAAATTGTTCGCAGCCATCTTTGAAAAGATTGCCCCAAAATCGACCTGACCATCGCCAAGGCTGCGGAAGCGGCCGGCGCGATCGACCCAAGGCTGATAGCCGGAATAGACACCTTGGCGGCCCGTGGGGTTAAACTCGGCATCTTTTACGTGGAACAATTTGATCCGGTCTTTGTAGATGTCGATATTGTCGAGATAGTCCATACATTGCAGCACATAATGGCTGGGATCATACAGCATGTTGCAGCGGGCGTGATTGTCGACACGCTCCAAAAACATCTCAAAGGTAACGCCGTCGTGCAGGTCTTCACCCGGGTGGATTTCGTAGCAAATGTTGACGTCATTGTCTTCGGCGTGGTCCAAAATGGGCCGCCAGCGGCGCGCCAGTTCGTCAAACGCTGCCTCAATCAAACCCGCTGGCCGCTGCGGCCATGGATAAACGTATGGCCACGCCAACGCTCCGGAAAATGACACATGGTTCTTGATCCCCATGTTGTTGGACGCAGAAATCGCCTTCATCATTTGATCCACAGCCCATTCCTGGCGGGCCTTGGGATTGTTGTGAACAGAAGGGTCCGCAAAGCCGTCAAAGGCTGTGTCATATGCAGGATGCACCGCGACCAGCTGACCCTGCAAATGGGTCGAAAGCTCGGTGACCTCAACGCCGTTCTCTTGCGCTTTGCCCTTGAATTCATCGCAATAATCTTTGCTGGATGCCGCTTTGGCCAAGTCAATCAAACGCGTATCCCAACTGGGCACCTGTACGCCCTTATATCCGCAATCCGCCGCCCATTTGGTGATGCTATCCCAAGAGTTGAATGGGGCTTCATCGCTTGCAAATTGGGCTAGGAATAGCGCCGGTCCTTTGATGGTTTTCATGGTCTTCCTCCCTGTCCGCTTACACGAAGCGATTGACGATATTTTCCAAGATTTCCTGGCGACCCGAACGCGGTTGCGGGTCGATGGGATCGGACGCAACTTGCGCTGCAATGGTGGCCAGATCACTGTCGAGCAACGTTTTACCGCCCGCGCTATCCCATCCGGCGTAACGCGCATTGCGCATTTCTTCCAATGTGCCGTCTTCGAGCATTGCGTGCGCCGCCTTAAAGCCCCGCGCGCAGACATCCATCGCCCCTGCGTGCGCCGCGATAAGGTCAACTGGGTCCAAGGATTGCCTGCGCAGCTTGGCGTCAAAATTTGTGCCACCAGTGGTGAAGCCACCCGCCTTGAGCACCTCGTAATAGGCCAAGGCAACCTCGGGGGCATTGTTGGGGAACTGATCGGTATCCCAGCCCGATTGGTAGTCGTTGCGGTTCATATCGATGGAACCAAAGATGCCAAGCGACGACGCCAGCGCCAGTTCGTGCTCAAAAGAGTGACCGGCAAGGATCGCGTGGCCTTGCTCAATGTTCATCTGAACTTCACCTTCCAGGCCAAATTCTTTGAGGAACCCGTAGACCGTCGCCACGTCGAAATCATATTGATGCTTGGACGGTTCTTGCGGTTTCGGCTCAACCAAGATCGCGCCTTTGAAGCCGATCTTATGTTTGTACTCGACCGCCATCTGCAAGAACCGGCCCGCTTGCTGGCGTTCACGTTTCAGATCCGTGTTCAGCAGGGTCTCGTACCCTTCACGCCCGCCCCAAAGCACATAGTTCTCGCCGCCCAGCTTATGCGTGGCATCCATACAGGCTTTGACCGTCGCCGCTGACCACGCGAAAATCTCAGGATCAGGGTTGGTGGCGGCACCGGACATAAAGCGGCGGTGGCTGAACAGGTTCGCCGTGCCCCACAAAAGCTTTGTCTTTGATGTCTGCATCTTGGTGCCGAAATAATCGATGATCTCTTCGAAATTCCGCAGGCTCTCGGCAAAGCTATCGCCCTCGGGGCGGATATCGGCGTCGTGCCAGCAAAAGAATGGTACGTTCAGCAAATCGAACATCTCAAACGCGACGTCGGCCTTCATTTTCGCCAAGTCCATCGTGTCGCCAAACCAAGGCCGCTGGAATGTCTCGGCGCCAAACGGGTCCCCACCGGGCCAAGCGAACGAATGCCAATAGGCCACGCCAAACCGCAGGTGATCTTCCATCCGCTTACTCGCAATAACCTCGTCGGGATTGTAGTGGCGAAACGCCAGATCGGCGCTTCCTGGTGCATAGGCCAAAGGAGAGATGTCTTTGAAAAAGTCAGTCATTTGTCTTGGCTTTCGTCAAATCGGTCAGGGGGTCGGCAGGCAGATTATCCCGCACGTAAATTGTTGGCATCAGGCCAGGCATCGGCGGCAAGTCGCGGTTATCGATTAAGGCGCGCAAAACGGTGAAGGCGCGACTGATTTCAACGTCGGGGCGCTGGTCGATCACTAAGTCAATCAAGCCTTCTTGCAGCGCTTGCCGGGAATGGGCGACCAATTCATGAACGACACAGAACGGCCGCCCCGACTGTGCCGCACCGATCGCTTGCACAAGCCCGCTGTTACCAGCCCCTACGTTATAAACAGCAGTGGTCTCGGGCTTACCCGTCAGAACCGCGTTGGTTTGCGACAACAACACAGCCGCGTCATCTTTGGTCATGATGGGGTCGCACACAGTGATATGCGGGTAATCTTTCGCAATGACCTCGCAAAAACCTTGCAAACGTTCGACGTGGTCGCGGGCGTCCATTGAACCGGCAAACGTCTGGATTGACCCGTTGCCGCCAGCGTGGGCCATGCCGACCATCCGAGCAGCCGTACGTCCGGCGACGATATTATCGATGCCGATGTAGGCGGAGCGGAACTGCTGCGGAAGGTCTGATACCAGACCAATGACCGCCACCCCCCGCTCGCGCAGCGCCGCCAGCGGCTCTTCAAGACGCTGGCTTTGCAGCCCAACGATGGCAACCCCATCGAGGTCTTTCTTCGCTAATTCGGCAATGCTGTCTTGCAAGCCCAAAACTGCAAAGGCTGCAACTTCGATTACCTCAACCGTCACGCGTTCAGCACTCAGGTGATCGGCCGTAAGCTGAATATGGTCATGGATGCGAGTAAAGAAAGCGTTTGATCCTTTCGGGATCAAGAATGCCAAGCGGTAGACGCGATTGCGCGACAAGTTCGCAGCGGCCACGTTGCGCACATAACCCAAAGCGGAGACTGCATCGCGGACTTTCTTGATGGATTTCGCGGCAACATTTCCACGATTATTTATGACCCGGTCGGCCGTGGCGTAACTGACCCCAGCAGCCTGCGCGACATCACTTAACGTCGGACTTGTCATGCTTCCTCCCCTCGCAACGAATCTCCCAATCGCTGCAGTGCCCCCATCAAAGGCGTCAAAATGCCATACGTCAATCATTTTTTGATAGACGTATGGCATTTTTCGAGTCGTACCTAATTCGGCGTGGCGGCCTTCGTGTATCATTAAGATTTGCACGGGACTTACGCTGATGATCTGTTTCGGATCCACCCCGGCATTCTGGTGTCAAAGCGCAAGAAAGACGTTCAAATCAGAACGCGCTTTAGTCACTCGTCCAACTTCGACAAGATCGCCTTCACAGGGTCTTGTCAGAAGAACTTGGCTTCAGGCGGGCAGGGCGAGCACTTAGCGTCGCAGGATGACAAAACGCAGCCCTTTTCGCTACTTCAAGACGAGCCCCGAGATCATTTGTCTGGCCGTCATGATGTATGTTCGGTTTCCGCTTTCGCTTCGCAATGTTGAAGATCTTTTGCACGAGCGCGGCATCGAGATCAGCTACGAAACTGTGCGTTATTGGTGGAACAGATTTGGCCCGATATTCGCGGCAGAGATCCGCAGAAACAGGGTCAATCGGATGCGATCTTATTCGAACTGGCAGTGGCATCTGGACGAGGTCTTCGTGAAGATCAATGGCGAGACGCACTACCTATGGCGGGCTGTGGATCACGAAG
>NZ_OMPH01000006.1:0-198242 GCF_900312795.1 Ruegeria sp. AU67 | reverse complement strand
CATACGCTTTGAAGTCACCGAAATACTTGGTGATTGCTGCGGTCAGCGTGGTCTTGCCGTGGTCAACGTGGCCAATCGTGCCGATGTTGACGTGCGGCTTATTACGCTCAAACTTTTCCTTTGCCATGATGGCCTCCTTTTTCGGTAATGAAGGGAGCCCCTGAACAGAGCTCCCTCAAATCTTCGCTTATGCGTATTTCGCCTGGATCTCGTCCGAGATGTTCTGCGGAACCGGATCGTAGTGATCGAACTGCATGGTGAACTGGGCACGGCCCGACGACATCGAACGCAGAGTGTTGATGTAACCGAACATGTTGGCCAGCGGAACGAACGCGTCGATCGCGATGGCGTTGCCACGGTTTTCCTGACCGGAAACCTGACCCCGACGTGATGTCAGGTCGCCGATGATGCCGCCGGTGTATTCTTCCGGGGTGATCACTTCGACCTTCATGATCGGCTCAAGCAGTTTCGCACCGGCTTTGCGCATGCCTTCACGCATACCCATACGAGCCGCGATTTCAAACGCCAGAACCGAGGAGTCCACGTCGTGGTATTTACCTTCGATCAGGGCAACTTTGAAGTCGATCACGGGGAAGCCAGCCAGCGGGCCGCTATCCATGACGGATCTGATGCCTTTTTCGACACCCGGGATATATTCCTTGGGTACCGAACCACCAACAACGCGGGATTCGAACGAATAGCCTTCACCCGGCTCTGTCGGCGAGATGATCATCTTCACCTCGGCAAACTGACCCGAACCACCCGACTGTTTCTTGTGGGTGTAAACGATCTCGGCTTCGTGACCGATGGTTTCGCGATAGGCCACCTGCGGCGCACCAATGTTCGCTTCAACCTTGAATTCACGCTTAAGACGGTCAATCAGGATGTCCAGGTGAAGTTCGCCCATGCCCTTCATAATGGTCTGACCCGATTCCAGGTCAGTTTCCACGCGGAAGGATGGGTCTTCTGCGGCCAAACGGCCCAGACCCTGGCTCATTTTTTCCTGGTCAGCCTTGGTTTTCGGCTCAACCGCGATCTCGATCACCGGATCGGGGAAGGTCATGGTTTCCAGAACTACCGGATCACCGGTCGCACACAGAGTGTCGCCCGTGGTGGTGTCTTTCAGACCCGCCAGTGCGATAATGTCACCTGCGAATGCTTCCGTGATTTCCTCACGATCATTCGAGTGCATCATCATCATCCGGCCGATGCGCTCTTTCTTACCCTTGGTCGAGTTCAGAAGCGTGTCGCCTTTGGCCAGAGTACCCGAGTAGATGCGGGTAAAGGTCAGCGAGCCGACAAAGGGGTCGTTCATGATTTTGAACGCCAGGCCCGAGAACGCCATGTCATCATCCGCACGGCGGGCAATGTTACGGGTTTCTTCTTCGTCACCGGGTTTGAAGCCCATGTAATCGACAACGTCCAGCGGGCTGGGCAGATAGTCGATCACAGCATTCAACAGCGGCTGAACGCCTTTGTTCTTGAACGCCGAACCACCCAGAACCGGAACAAACGCGATTTCCAGGGTACCTTTGCGCAGCAGGGCGCGCAGGGTCGGAACGTCGGGCTCATTGCCTTCCAGGTATTCCATCATCGCGTCGTCGTCCATTTCGACGGCCGCTTCGACCATTTTACCGCGCCATTCGTCAGCCATGTCTTTCAGGCTGTCACGGATCGGTGCTTTGACCCAGCTTGCGCCCAGGTCTTCGCCCTGCCACAGCCATTCTTCCATGGTGACCAGGTCGATCAGGCCTTCCAGCTCGGTTTCTGCGCCGATCGGAATACCAACCGGAACAGCACGTGCGCCGGTACGGTCTTCGATCATTGCAACGCAGTTGAAGAAGTCCGCGCCGATCTTGTCCATCTTGTTGACGAACACCATACGCGGAACCTTGTAGCGGTCAGCCTGACGCCACACGGTTTCGGTCTGGGGCTCAACACCGGCGTTTGCGTCCAGAACGCAAACGGCACCGTCGAGAACCGCCAGCGAACGCTCAACTTCAATGGTGAAGTCAACGTGACCGGGGGTGTCGATGATGTTCAGGCGGTGCTTTGGCGAGTCAGCAGTTTCACCGTCTTCGGTGCGTTCCCAAAACGTGGTGGTCGCAGCAGAAGTGATGGTGATGCCGCGTTCCTGCTCCTGCTCCATCCAGTCCATGGTGGCTGCACCATCGTGCACCTCACCGATGTTGTGGGATTTGCCGGTGTAATACAGGATGCGTTCCGAACAGGTCGTTTTACCTGCATCGATATGCGCCATAATACCGAAGTTACGGTAATGGTTGAGTGTATATTCGCGTGCCATTTTGATAAGCCTCTGGAATTACCAACGGTAGTGGCTGAAGGCTTTGTTCGCCTCGGCCATCTTGTGGGTGTCTTCGCGCTTTTTCACGGCAGTACCGCGGGACTGTACGGCGTCCAGCAGTTCGCCCGCAAGGCGCTCTTCCATGGTGTTTTCGTTACGGCCACGCGCAGCAGTGATCAGCCAGCGGATGGCCAGTGCTTCGCGGCGCTCGGGGCGCACTTCGACCGGAACCTGATAGGTTGCACCACCAACCCGGCGCGAGCGAACCTCGACCGACGGTTTGATGTTGTCGAGCGCTTCGTGGAACACTTCGACAGGAGCGCGCTTGATCTTGCCTTCAACGCGGTCAAAGGCGTTGTAAACGATGCGCTCTGCGACCGACTTCTTGCCGTCGATCATCAGGTTGTTCATGAATTTGGTCAGTACCTTGTCGCCAAATTTGGCGTCAGGCAGGACTTCGCGTTTTTCGGCGGCGTGACGACGTGACATATCAGCCTCTCCTTCTTACTTGGGACGCTTCGCGCCGTATTTCGAACGACGTTGCTTACGGTCTTTGACGCCCTGGGTATCCAGAACACCACGCAGGATGTGGTAACGGACACCGGGAAGGTCTTTTACACGGCCGCCACGGATCAGAACAACCGAGTGTTCCTGCAGGTTGTGGCTTTCACCGGGGATGTACGAGATGACCTCGAACCCGTTGGTCAGGCGCACTTTGGCAACCTTACGCATAGCCGAGTTCGGCTTTTTCGGTGTGGTCGTATACACACGAGTACAGACGCCGCGTTTCTGCGGGCACTGCTCCAGGTGCATGGACTTCGAGCGTTTTACTTTGGGCTGACGCGGCTTGCGGATCAGCTGTTGAATAGTTGGCATTCCGGTTTCTTCCCCGTTTTGCAACACACATGACATGCACGCGCATTGCGTGCGGCTAAACTTGCTGCGTTCGTGCGTCCACAAGCGCAAAACCCGCGAGCGTTCCCATTCCGAGGTGAACGTCGCGGTTTGTTATCAGAGGGCGCGAACGATAAAAGTGTCCGGGCCTTGACCAGTTCATTACTGGAATCGGTTGTGGGGCGGCCCCCGGCACCGAGATGACGCGCGTATATGGGGAGTCGGCTCGAGTGTCAACAGCACATACCTGACAAGCCGATTGACGGCATTTTATCAAGACTTAGCTGGAGCTTCCAGTGCTACTCGCCCGTTGCCGGCAATTGCGGATTTCTGCATAGTGGCCGCGAAACTTTTCGATGGACGAAACATGCAAGTCATTGGCCTGTGCCGCTTTTCCTACCCCGCATTCGGCGGCTATCAGGTTGAACACGAAACTGTCGAAGAGCGTCGTCAATACCTGTATAACCCAGTGCGGCTGGAAGAACGGTTTCGTCTGTTCGAAACCACCACCCTGCCCGGTTTTCGGGAACAGACAGACGAGGACTTTGAGCTGGTGGTGCTAGTCGGTGAATGCCTTCCCAAAAAGTCCATGGACCGGCTGTATGATCTCACCTCGGGCATCAGGCTGATCCGCATCGTCAAGCGCACACCAGCCCGGCACCGCCCGGTCGTGAAAGAGGTTCTGCACAGCGCCCGCACCGACCCGGATCAGCCGTGCATCCAGTTTCGCCATGACGACGATGACGCCGTCTCGGTCGACTTTGTCGAACGCCTGCGCCTTGCGGCGATTGACGCCAAAGGACTGACCTGGAATAGCCGGACGATCGGGCTGGATTTCAACAGCGGGTTTCTGGCCCGGTTTGGACCGGATGGCATTCGCGCCAACCAGGTGTTCCGGTCCCTTTTGGGCGTTGGTCTGGGGATGTATATTTCCGGCGGCTGCAAACACACGATCATGAGTTTCACGCACCATAAGATCGGTCGTTTCTTGCCCGTAATCAGCTATCCCGACGCGCCCATGTGGGTACGTACGCTGAACAACTTCAACGACTCCCCCCATGCCCGCGCCAGCAAGACCGAGTTGTCCCCACTGACACCGGAACAAGAAGGCGAGTTCATTGCGCGATTTGCCATTGAACAGGACAGGGGGCGGCGGGCTCACTCGGCTGGTTGAGACTGACGTTCCCGGAACAGCGTGAAAAGCCCCGCACCCACGACCAGAACAGCGCCCAACATCGTGATCGTATCGGGCCAATCGCCAAAAATGATCCAACCCAGCCCCAAAGCCCAGATCAGGCTGGAATACCGGAACGGCGCAATAAAACCGACGTCGCCTTCGCGCATGACCATGACGCTGCAAAGATATCCGGTCAGAACAAAGACCGCGGCTGACGCCACCATTATGCCTGCGACCGGCGCTACCGGCTCCCACCCTTTGACTGCAGTTGCGACCCCTGCGGCCACTGTAATGGAAACCGACGTCGCCAATGTGACCGTCAAGGACGGAACATGGGTGGACATACGCCTGGTAATCAGGTCGCGCGCGGTGACGGATGCCACGGCAATCAGAGCGTAAATCGCGTAAATACTGAACCCATCAGGGCCCGGCCGTACGATCAGCAACATTCCAGCAAATCCCATGCCGATCGCCAGAATGCGGCGCCAGCCGATATGTTCACCAAAGAACAAAACAGCCCCCAACGTCACCGTAAGTGGCAACGCCTGAAGAACGGCCGTTACATTTGCAAGCGGCATATGCAAAAGCGCTGTCAGAAAGAAAAATGTGGCCGACAACTCGGCCAGGCAGCGTGCAGCAACAAGCCACTTGTCGTGGCGCGGAAAGTTCAGGTGCAGTGCCCCAAGATGACGCGCCATCAGAAACACCAATAACGTCGCCAAGAGTCCACGCATCGCAACCATCTGAAACAGCGGCAAGTCTGCCCCCGAAACCTTGATCAATGCGTCATTCACGGTAAAGGCGGCCATGCTGCCCATCATCAGCATAGCGCCCTTCACATTCGGGGTCATAGTCGCAGAATCCAATACTCAAAAGAAACACGGATCATTGGCCGTAAGTCCTTGTGAGATGTCAATATGCAACCACGGACCCGTCGGTCAGTCGGGCAAGATCACCAGAGTGTGGTCTATACCGGCAAGGGCCGCGTCTATGCGCTGCGCAATCTCAACCCAATCGCCCCCAGCCAAACCTGCGCCAATCATCGGATAGCCGATCAGCGATGCGGGAAACGCGCGTGCAATCTTCGAAAAACAACTCGAGATCGCCTCATATTCCACAAGCGGCCCCGGCCCCTCCCAGTGAAACTGGGTATAGGCATTAACCACTACAAATTCGGTCTTGCCCCGCGTGATCTGAACCGAAGAAATCGTTCCGAGTTTTGAACGGGACCCAAGTTCCGTCTGCTTGTCGGCCTCAAGCGCATCAGGGAATTCCGCCGCAATCGCCCGGGCTATCCCGGCCCCCATCGCATGGAAGCAGTTGCAACCGTGAACGATGACATCAAACTCACCATTCAGTGCAAGCTGTATCAAATCACCCTTGATTGTCGGCATCATGCATCCCTTGGTCAGTGGGTCGCTGTCTTCGAGACTATTCAGTTGTATCACGATTGGGCGAAAGCACACCAAGGGCAAAAGAAAAGGCCCCGCGAAATCGGGGGGCCTTTCCTTATTTCTATGATGAGAAAGTTACTCGCGGCTTTCCGGTGTTTCCACCAGAACGTCCAGCTCGTCACCGACCATGTCGTCATCCATGACCGGCGCAGCCAAGGCAGCGGCCGCTTCGGCCTCTTCCCTGCGGGCTTCGATCACGACGTTGTCGCGGCCTTGCGCAACCTGGCGCACGGCCTGAGTGGCCCCACCGGTACCGGCTGGGATCAGACGGCCGACGATGACGTTCTCTTTCAGGCCAACCAGTTTGTCCTTCTTGCCCTGAACCGAAGCTTCGGTCAGTACGCGGGTGGTTTCCTGGAACGACGCCGCCGAGATGAACGAACGTGTCTGCAGCGAGGCTTTGGTGATCCCCAGAAGGATCGGTTCGCCCTGAGCTGGACGTCCGCCGCGGGCCAACGTCTTCTCGTTGGCTGCGTCGAACTCCTGCTTGTCGACATGTTCGCCTTTCAGCAGGGTGGTGTCGCCTGAGTCCAGGATCTCCCACTTCTGCAGCATCTGACGCACGATGACTTCGATGTGCTTGTCGTTGATCTTCACGCCTTGCAGACGATAAACATCCTGCACCTCGTCGATCATGTAATCCGCCAGCGCTTCGACACCCATGATGGACAGGATGTCATGCGGAGCAGGGTTACCGTCCATCAGGTATTCACCCTTCTGGATGAAGTCCCCTTCGGCGACCGGGATGTGCTTGCCCTTGGGTACCATGTACTCGATGGTCTCCATGGACTCGTCAGCCGGCTCGATGCTGATGCGGCGCTTGTTCTTGTAGTCGCGGCCAAAGCGCACGTAACCATCGGCTTCTGCGATGATCGCGTGATCTTTCGGACGACGGGCTTCGAACAGTTCAGCCACACGCGGCAGACCACCGGTGATGTCCTTGGTCTTGGCGCCTTCACGCGGGATACGCGCAACGACTTCACCAGCCTCGATTTTTTCACCGTCTTCAATCGACAAGATCGCATCCACCGACATCGGATAGTGAACCGGGTTGCCCGCATCATTGCGGACCGGTTCGCCATCTTCACCAACCAGAATGATTTCGGGCTTCAGGTCGCTGCCTTTCGGGGCTGCACGCCAGTCGATCACGATCTTCTGGGTCATACCGGTTGCATCGTCGGTCTCATCGCGGACAGCGATGCCCGAAACGAGGTCAACGTATTTCGCAGTACCGGCTTTCTCGGCGATGATCGGCAGGGTGTAGGGATCCCACTCGAACAGCTTGTCGCCACGGGTCACTTTGGTGCCATCCTTGACGAACAACTTGGAACCGTAGCCCAGCTTGTGGCTGGCACGCTCTTCGCCGTGTTCGTCCTTGATCACCAGCTTCATGTTCCGGCCCATGACCAGGATTTCGCCTGCGGAATTGGCCAGAACCTGCGGGTTCTCGAACGAAACCACGCCGTCTTGGCTGGCTTCCTGGAACGACTGCTGACCACCTTGGGCAACACCGCCGATGTGGAAGGTCCGCATCGTCAGCTGTGTACCAGGTTCACCGATGGACTGGGCGGCGATGATGCCCACAGCTTCACCCGTGTTGACCCGCGTACCACGTGCAAGGTCACGACCATAGCAGGTCGCACATACGCCTTCCTCGGACTCACAAGTCAGAGGCGAGCGGATGCGCATCGAAGCAACACCGGCCTCGTCAATGGTGTCGGCCATGCGTTCGTCGATCAGCTGACCCGCAGCGACCAGAACCTCTTCCGTACCCGGACGCAGAACGTCATCGGCAGAAACACGGCCCAGCACACGTTCGGCCAGCGATGCAACAACCTCACCGTCGTTGACCGCGGCTTCGGCAGTGATCGCACGTTCAGTACCACAGTCGATCTCACGAACGATGCAGTCCTGAGCCACGTCCACCAGACGACGGGTCAGATAACCCGAGTTCGCCGTCTTCAAAGCGGTATCCGACAGACCCTTACGGGCACCGTGGGTCGAGTTGAAGTACTCGAGAACGGTCAGACCTTCTTTAAAGTTCGAGATGATCGGCGTCTCGATGATGTCACCGTTCGGCTTGGCCATCAGACCACGCATACCGCCCAGCTGTTTCATCTGAGTGACCGAGCCACGCGCACCCGAGTGGGCCATCATGTAGACCGAGTTTGGTTCTTGTTCGGAACCATCCTCTGCCCGATCCGAAGACGAGATCGTGCCCATCATCGCATCGGTGACGCGGTCGTTACACTTCGACCAGGCATCGACAACTTTGTTGTACTTTTCGCCCTGCGTGATCAGACCGTCCATATACTGTTGTTCAAAGTCTTTTACCTGACTACGGGTCTGATCAACGATGCCCCACTTGTCATCAGGGATGACCATGTCGTCCTTACCGAACGAGATGCCCGCTTTGAACGCTTCTTTGAAGCCCATCGACATGATCTGGTCACAGAAAATGACCGACTCTTTCTGACCGCAGTAACGGTAGACGGTGTCGATCACCTGCTGCACTTCTTTCTTCCGCAACAGACGGTTAACCAGCTCGAACGGGGCCTTGTTGTTCATCGGCAGCAAGGCACCCAGACGCAGACGGCCCGGAGTTGTCTCGAAACGCTTCTGAACTTCGTTGCCTTCGTCGTCGATCTGCGTGATCCGCGCGGTGATCTTGGTGTGCAGGTGCACTTCGCCAGAATCCAGCGCGTGCTGAACTTCGTCGATCGAACCAAACACCTTACCTTCGCCCGGCATGCCTTCGCGTTCCAGGGTCACATAGTACAGACCCAGGATCATATCCTGCGACGGAACGATGATCGGCGCACCGTTTGCAGGCGACAGAACGTTGTTCGTCGACATCATCAGAACACGGGCTTCCAGCTGGGCCTCAAGGCTCAGTGGGACGTGCACAGCCATCTGGTCACCGTCGAAGTCGGCGTTAAAGGCCGAACAGACCAGCGGGTGCAGCTGGATGGCTTTACCTTCGATCAGGACCGGCTCGAACGCCTGAATGCCCAAACGGTGCAGCGTCGGCGCACGGTTCAGCATGACAGGGTGTTCGCGGATCACCTCGTCGAGGATATCCCACACTTCGGGACGCTCTTTCTCGACCAGTTTCTTCGCCTGCTTGACGGTCGAAGACAGACCCTTGGCTTCAAGGCGCGAGTAGATGAACGGCTTGAACAGCTCCAGCGCCATCTTCTTGGGCAGACCACACTGGTGCAGCTTGAGTTCCGGACCGGTCACGATGACCGAACGGCCCGAGAAGTCGACGCGCTTACCCAGAAGGTTCTGACGGAAGCGACCCTGCTTACCTTTCAGCATGTCCGACAGCGATTTCAGCGGACGCTTGTTGGCGCCGGTGATGACGCGGCCACGACGGCCGTTGTCGAACAGAGCATCCACGGATTCCTGCAGCATCCGCTTTTCGTTTCGGACGATGATGTCAGGTGCGCGCAGTTCGATCAGACGCTTCAGACGGTTGTTTCGGTTGATGACGCGGCGATACAGATCGTTCAGATCCGAAGTCGCGAAACGGCCACCATCCAGCGGAACCAGCGGACGCAGTTCCGGCGGAATGACCGGAATCACGGTCATCACCATCCACTCGGGACGGTTGCCCGACTCGAGGAAAGATTCAACAACCTTTAGACGTTTGATGATCTTCTTGGGCTTCAGTTCACCGGTTGCTTCGGCCAGATCAGCGCGCAGCTGCTCGGCTTCGGCTTCCAGATCGATCTGGGCCAGCATCTCACGGATAGCTTCGGCACCGATATTCGCTGTGAACGCATCCATGCCATAGGCATCCTGCGCGTCCATGTACTCTTCTTCGGTCAGCATCTGGCCATAAGACAGGTCGGTCAGACCAGGCTCGATGACAACATAGTTTTCAAAGTACAGAACACGTTCCAGATCGCGCAGCGTCATGTCCAGCATCAGACCGATGCGGGACGGCAGCGACTTCAGGAACCAGATGTGTGCAACGGGTGCTGCCAGTTCGATGTGGCCCATACGCTCGCGGCGGACTTTCTGCAGGGTGACTTCCACACCGCATTTCTCGCAGACAACGCCGCGATACTTCATCCGCTTGTATTTGCCGCACAGACATTCGTAATCTTTGATCGGGCCAAAGATACGTGCGCAGAACAGACCGTCACGCTCGGGCTTGAACGTCCGGTAGTTGATGGTTTCGGGTTTCTTGATCTCGCCATAGGACCAAGACAGAATCCGCTCGGGCGACGCCAGGGAGACTTTGATCTCGTCAAAGACTTTCGGCGGCGTCAGCGGGTTGAACGGGTTATTGGTGATTTCCTGGTTCATTTTGCGTCCTTACAAATTGGGATGGGATGAGTTTGGGGCGTTGCCGCCCCTACTCTTCCTCCGCATCCAGGAGTTCCATATTCAGGCCGAGGCCACGGACTTCTTTAACCAGAACGTTGAACGATTCCGGTACGCCCGCTTCAAAGTTATCCTCGCCCTTGACTATCGACTCATAGACCTTGGTTCGGCCGGCGACGTCATCCGATTTCACGGTGAGCATCTCCTGCAGGGTGTAGGCGGCGCCGTAAGCTTCCAGAGCCCAGACTTCCATCTCACCAAAGCGCTGACCACCGAACTGCGCCTTACCACCCAGCGGCTGCTGGGTTACTAGGCTGTACGGCCCGGTCGAACGCGCGTGGATTTTGTCATCCACAAGGTGGTGCAGTTTCAGCAGGTACTTGATGCCAACGGTCACAGGACGCGCAAATTGCTCACCGGTACGACCGTCGAACAGAACCGACTGACCGCTTTCCGAGAAGCCCGCACGCACCAGCGCGTCGTTGACGTCAGCCTCTTTGGCACCGTCAAAGACCGGAGTCGCGATCGGAACACCGCGGGTCACGTTGCCCGCCGCCTCGATCAGGTGACCTTCGTCCATGCCGGCAATGCCTTCTTCATAGACATTCTCGCCATAGGCCAGCTTCATCGCTTCGCGAACCGGGGTTAGGTCGCCGGAACGGCGGTATTCACCCAGTGCCTCGTCGATGTTCAAACCCAGACCGCGTGCGGCCCAACCCATGTGGGTTTCAAGGATCTGTCCAACGTTCATACGCGAAGGCACACCCAGCGGGTTCAGACAGAAGTCAACCGGCGTACCATCGGCCAGGAACGGCATGTCTTCCATCGGAACAACCTTGGAGATCACACCTTTGTTCCCGTGACGACCGGCCATCTTGTCGCCCGGCTGCAGCTTACGCTTCACGGCGATGAAGACTTTGACCATCTTCATCACACCCGGCGGCAGGTCGTCACCACGACGGACTTTCTCGACTTTGTCTTCGAAACGGGCATCCAGAGCGCGCTTGAGCACTTCGTATTGCTCGTTCAGAGCCTCTACGATCTGGGCGTCCTTCTCGTCTTCCAGTGCCAGCTGCCACCACTGACCACGGGTCAGCATGTCCAGCAGTTCCTCGGTGATCACCGATCCTGCTTTGACGCCTTTCGGGCCTTTGACAGCGGTCTTACCCAGAATCAGACCTTGCAGACGCGCATAGATGTTGCGGTCAAGGATCGCCAGCTCGTCATCCCGGTCACGGGCCAGACGTTCGACTTCCTCACGCTCGATCTGCAGCGCACGCTCGTCTTTCTCGACGCCGTGACGGTTGAAGACGCGGACTTCCACGACCGTACCGTAATCACCCGGCTTCACGCGCAACGAGGTATCGCGCACGTCAGATGCTTTTTCACCAAAGATGGCGCGCAGCAGCTTTTCTTCCGGGGTCATCGGGCTTTCGCCCTTCGGAGTGATCTTGCCGACCAGAATATCGCCCGGCTCAACATCCGCGCCGATGTAAACGATGCCAGCCTCGTCGAGGTTGCGCAGCGCTTCTTCACCGACGTTCGGGATGTCGCGGGTGATCTCTTCCGGGCCCAGCTTCGTGTCACGGGCGGCGACTTCGAATTCCTCGATATGGACCGAGGTAAAGACGTCATCACGCGCGATACGTTCCGAGATCAGGATCGAGTCTTCGTAGTTGTAACCGTTCCACGGCATGAACGCGACGACCACGTTTTTACCCAGCGCCAGCTCACCGATATCGGTGGACGGACCATCGGCAACAACCTCGCCTTTCGTGACAGTGTCACCCACTTTCACCAGCGGACGCTGGTTGATGCAGGTGTTCTGGTTCGAACGTTGGAATTTGCGCAGACGATAGATGTCCACGCCCGCGTCGCCCAGTTCCAGATCTTCGGTAGCACGAATAACGATACGCTGGGCGTCGACCTGGTCGATGATGCCGGCACGTTTCGCCTGAATCGCAGCGCCCGAGTCGATCGCAACCTTTTCCTCGATACCGGTGCCGACCAGCGGCGCCTCGGCCCGCAGCAGCGGAACCGCCTGACGTTGCATGTTCGAACCCATCAGGGCGCGGTTGGCGTCGTCATTTTCAAGGAACGGGATCAGCGATGCAGCAACCGATACCAACTGTTTCGGGCTGACGTCGATCAGGTCCACATTCTCGCGCGGGGCAAGGGTGTAGTCACCGGACTGACGGGTCGAAACCAGATCGTTGATGAACTTGCCATCCGCATCCAGTGTCGCGTTCGCCTGCGCCACAGTGTGACGCATTTCTTCGGTCGCGGACATGTAGTGAACCTCATCGGTCACCTCGGCGTCTTTGACGACACGGTACGGTGTTTCGATGAAGCCATACTTGTTCACGCGGGCGAAGGTGGCCAGCGAGTTGATCAGACCGATGTTCGGGCCTTCCGGCGTTTCAATCGGGCACATCCGACCATAGTGGGTCGGGTGTACGTCGCGCACCTCAAAGCCTGCACGTTCACGTGTCAGACCACCGGGGCCAAGCGCCGAGAGACGGCGTTTGTGGGTGACTTCCGAAAGCGGGTTGGTCTGGTCCATGAACTGCGACAGCTGCGACGAGCCGAAGAATTCGCGAACAGCAGCAGCAGCCGGTTTCGCGTTGATCAGGTCCTGCGGCATGACAGTGTCGATCTCGACCGACGACATACGCTCTTTGATCGCGCGCTCCATGCGCAGCAGACCGACGCGGTACTGGTTTTCCATCAGTTCGCCGACCGAACGGACACGACGGTTACCAAGGTGGTCGATATCGTCGATGTCACCTTTGCCGTCGCGCAGCTCCACCAACGCCTTGATGCAGGCCACGATGTCTTCGCGGCGCAGAGTGCGCAGGGTATCCGGCGCATCCAGAGCCAGACGCATGTTCATCTTCACGCGGCCAACGGCGGACAGGTCATAGCGCTCGCTGTCGAAGAACAGCGTGTCGAACAAGGCCGAGGCCGCTTCGACGGTGGGCGGTTCACCCGGACGCATAACACGGTAGATATCCATCAGCGCGGTGTCCCGGCCCATGTTCTTATCTGCCGCCATGGTGTTGCGCATGTACGGACCAACGTTGATGTTGTCGATGTCCAGAACCGGAATCTCGGTGACGCCGGCATCGACCAGCTCTTTGACTGTGCCCCCGATCAGATCGCCGTCCTTGTCATATTCCAGCGTCAGTTCATCACCGGCTTCGACATAGATCGCACCGGTTTCTTCGTTGATGACGTCTTTGGCGACGAATTTTCCAACGATGTGATCGAATGGAACCAGCAGGTTGGTGACAGTGCCTTCGTCGATCAGTTTCTTGACAGCGCGCGGTGTGACCTTCTTGCCTGCTTCAGCAATCACTTCACCCGATTTCGCATCAATCAAATCATAAGTCGGACGGGTGCCGCGCACACGTTCCGGGAAGAACGGGGCGATCCAGCCCTTCTTCTTGTCCAGCTTGTAGGACACGGTGTCGTAGTACGCATCCATGATCGCTTCCTGATCCAGACCCAGCGCATAAAGCAGGGTCGTCACAGGCAGTTTGCGGCGACGGTCGATACGGGCGAACACGATGTCCTTGGCGTCGAACTCAAAGTCCAGCCAGCTGCCGCGATACGGGATGATGCGGCAAGCAAAGAGCAGTTTACCCGAAGAGTGGGTCTTGCCCTTGTCGTGGTCAAAGAACACGCCGGGCGAACGGTGCATCTGGGACACGATCACACGCTCGGTGCCGTTCACGATGAACGTACCATTGGGCGTCATCAGGGGCATGTCGCCCATGAATACGTCCTGTTCTTTAATGTCTTTGACGGATTTGGCGCCAGTGTCCTCATCGACATCGAACACGATCAGACGCAGAGTGACCTTCAGCGGCGCGCTGTAGGTCATGTCGCGCTGCATGCACTCTTCGACGTCATATTTAGGTTTTTCCAGATCGTATTTCACGAACTCCAGAACGGAGGTTTCGTTGAAATCCTTGATCGGGAAGACCGATTGGAACACGCCTTTGATGCCTTCGCCGTCTGTGGGCACATCTGCATCGCCGGAGCGCAGGAATAGATCATAAGAGGATTTCTGGACCTCAATGAGGTTCGGCATCTCCAGCACTTCGCGGATTTTGCCGTAATATTTACGAAGACGTTTCTGGCCAAGGAACGTTTGAGCCATGTCAGATGTCACCTTTCGATGTTCTCAGCGGACAAAGACACCGTCGGGCCCCGGTGCCTTGCACATTAGAGACGACACGTCCGGATCAATTCGTGGCCACCGTCCCGAATGGCAGCCTCCCGATCCGCGAACCGCGTCTTAGAAAACGCCCCATTTATCAGAGGCCCTTTCTAAGACAGGTTCGGCTGGACCCGGAATTTTCCGGATCCAGCCAAATTTTCCGGTGCATCAGCGATGCACCTGTCGAATGGCTTAGGCCAGCTCGACTTCGGCGCCAGCTGCTTCCAGCTTGCCTTTGACTTCTTCGGCTTCGTCTTTCGACACGCCTTCTTTGATCTTGCCGCCAGCTTCGACCAGTTCTTTGGCTTCTTTCAGGCCAAGACCGGTGATGCCGCGAACTTCTTTGATCACGTTGATTTTCGAAGCGCCGGCGTTCTTCAGAACGACGTCGAATTCGGTTTTTTCTTCCTCAGCTGCGCCACCGGCGTCGCCACCGGCTGCCATGACAACTGCGCCGCCTGCTGCGGGCTCGATGCCATATTCGTCTTTGAGGATGGTTTTCAGTTCTTGTGCTTCCAGCAGGGTCAGACCCACGATGCTTTCTGCGAGTGCTTTCAGATCAGCCATTTTATCAGCTCTTTCCGTTTACAGTGTGTGTTCCAACGTCAGGGTAGTTACCCTACGCAGATCATTCAGTGCCAACCGCTTACGCAGCTTCCGCCTTCTCTTCGATGGTGGAAAGGATGCTTGCGATGTTGCTTGCAGGTGCGCCAATTGCGCCAGCGATGTTCGAAGCAGGTGCGCCAAGCATGCCCGCGATAGTAGCAATAAGCTCCTCGCGCGAAGGCATTTTCGACACGGCTTCGACGCCGGCACGATCCAGAGCGTTCTCACCCATTGCACCGCCAAGAATTTCGAACTTTTGGTTCTCTTTGGCGTAGTCCTGGGCCACTTTGGCTGCTGCCACAGGGTCCTCGGAATAGGTCAGAACGGTCATCCCTGTCAGCAGGTCGGCCATGCTTTCACACGGCTTACCCTCAAGGGCGATTTTGGCGAGCCTGTTCTTGGCAACACGCACGGAGCCACCCGCGTCACGAGCACGTGCGCGAAGGTCCTGCATCTCGGCAACTGTCAGACCGGCGTAGTGCGAAACCACTACGACGCCAGAGCTTTCGAAGATTTGGCCGAGTTCCTCGACCACTTTCTCTTTCTGGGCTCTATCCACAGTTCTCTCCAAGTTTGGGGCGATATCTCACCCCGGCTCATATTTGCCGCAGCTTTCGCTCCGGCGTTCAGGTCCGTTGTTACGGGATTGGCCAAAATTCGCCCGAGGGTTGGACCCCCCCCAGAATTCTTTGGTCTTACCCGTCTCAGGCAGGGAATTAAGGGGCCGTATGACACCACCCACCGTCTTGGACGAAACAAAATAAAGCGCACGACGAATCGCACGCTTTACTTCGTAGCCCTACTTAGGGCAGATGGGGCCGGTTTCCAAGGGGTAAATTGCGGTTTGCGCAGGTTCGCAACAGCATCTGTCGAAAACGATTTCCACCCCGTTTGGAGCTTAGCATGTATATAGGCGCGGATTTACGCAGCACAACGCGCAAACGCCCATTCAAGCAGCTCCAAGCATCGACTTTCCGTTGACACGGACATCGCACTGTTATCCTGTCCGGAGACTGGACAATAGCACTCAGGACTTGGCCCGTTGGCTGGAACGCTGCCCCTTTCAGACGAAGAAAATGCCCGCGTCGCCTTGTATATCGACGAGTTTTCAAACCAGTTCCTGAAAGTGCCCATCCGCCGCTATGAATGCATCTACCGATCGCATGCGTTCGACGACACGCGATCCGTCGTGATCCTGCATACCGCAGCGCAGGCCTTCGCCCTTAAGATCGACACGCAATCGCCAGACACCGGGCGATTGCGGAACGAATATGACCTGCTCGTCGAACTGTACCGATTTTTTGAGGGCAATGAGACTTCGCGCGTTGTCCGACCCGTTTACCTCTCGCCAGGTGGCGCTTTTCTGGTGACCGAATACATCAATCGGCCAACCGCCGTTGATCTGATCTACAACAGCAAAGACGATGATCAGGTCGCCCAGGTGTACCGTCGCGCGGGGTCGTGGCTGAACGATCTTCACAGTCGCAACCCGCCTCTTCGCTACGCCTTTCGCCCCAGGTGGATGACAGGCAGCTTGAAAGAGCTGATGACGGCCGTTCCCAACAAAATCGCGAACCAAAGCCGGACGATGGTGAACCTGATGCTGTCCGAAGGGACCCGCCTGAAGGGCACCGAGGACCTGCGCGTGTTTTCACATGGCGATTATCACGGGCAGAACCTGATTGTGGGACAGGGGAAAACGATTGGTCTGGATTTCACCGAAGCCCGAGACAAGCTAGCGGTCTACGATATCGTCGATTTTCTAAAAGCGGATATTTTTCGGAATGGCGGCGCATCCGGTGTCGACCGAAGCGGTATCCTTAAAAGAAACAAAGACATGTTCTTTCGCCTTTACCGACATCCTGTCAATGTTGAGATCCTGGATTATTGTCTCCGCGGACGGCTATTGAAAGACTGGTTGGCCTTGTGGCGAAACGACCACGAATGCAGCGAATTCGAAAGAGACAAGCGGCAAAGACTGGGCGATCGGCTACAGGTCGCGTTCCAGCACCGTTGAGCTGGATGGATGGTCAGCGTAAATGACGAGATTGTGAGCGACATCGCGCAAATCTTAGTTGACCGAACCATCCCAAGAAACGTTATCCCAAACCATAACCCACGCGGCGTTTGTCAGTTTAGGCCGACAAAATCCGCCACACAGAAGGTAAGTCGGTTACATGGTTCTCCGCAGTTTTTTTGCTCAGGACAGCTCCAGCCTGGTCGCTACATTCGTCCCGGATACAGCTGACGCGAACGATATCGTGGTCGGAGGCTCGATCATCAACAATTCGGACACACCGGATGGCACCATCTTTACCTACTCGGGCGGCACCGGTACCACCATCACACTGGATGACACTGCTGGCAGCCCTGATGTTTTCGACGATGACCTGCCAACTGGCCACGTCATCACCGATGGTGGCGGCATAGTGACAAACGGCATGCAGGTAGAATCCGAGTCAGTTATCACTGTGCGAGCCCTGGATGACGATCTCAACCCGACCGGGCCAGAAATCACCATCTATGTGTTTTCCCAAGGCGGCGTGACGCAGGACGTTTGGGGCTATGCGACATCTGCCCCGCTAGATACCGGAACGTCGTATGTCAAAACCGGTGGTTCAAATGCCGGGTCGTCGGCTTATGCTGACTATGTTACCTGCTTTGGGCCGGGAACCCTTATCGAGACTGCCGACGGTATCGTTGAGGTTCAAGACCTCACAAAAGGTCAATGCGTCTGGACACGGGACAGCGGATTTCAACCGATCCTCTGGATCGGAACGACCGAGGTTCATGGTCATGGGTCATTTGCTCCTGTGGTGATCGAGGCCGGCGCTATCGGGAACACGAAAGAGCTGGTGGTTTCGCAACAGCATCGCATTCTGATCGGCTCACCTGCCACTGACATGCTTTTTGGATCATCCGAAGTGTTCGTGGCCGCCAAGCACCTGTGTGGCCTGCCGGGGGTTTCGATCCGCCCGACGGATCGCATTACCTACACCCACTTCATGTTCGATCGACACCACATTGTCCGGTCCAACGGCGCGCTGACAGAAAGCTACTATTTCGGCGAAAATGCAAAATACGCGCTGTCGTCCCCGCAACGGTCGGAAATCCTGGCGCTGTTCCCGTCGATCGAGGATATCAGCAATGCGTTTCGACGCACCGCTGCACCAACAATCAGCGCGCGGGAGGCCGGTGTATTACGCGCATATATCTAAGCCGTAGAGGTCAGACGCGCACATTCTTAAACCGCAGCTTCCGCCTGGCGCAAGCCACTTGAATGTGATCCTCACGCGGACAGCCTGATCATCATTTAGTACAAAGAAATCCCGGGCGGTTCGCACCACCCGGGATTTCTTTTTCGCGTTATTGCAATAGGGCTTATTCGCCCGAAGCGGTAGCAACATCCAGCGTCACGCCAGGGCCCATTGTAGAGCTCAGCGCGATTTTCTTCATGTAGGTGCCTTTGGCACCTGTCGGTTTGGCCTTGGCCACGGCCGAGATAAAGGCGCGGACATTTTCGACCAGCTTGGCTTCGTCGAAGGACGCTTTGCCAACACCGGCGTGCACAACGCCGCCTTTTTCTGCCTTGAACTGAACTTCACCACCCTTGGCTGCTTCCACGGCCGCTTTCACGTCCATGGTCACGGTGCCAACTTTGGGGTTCGGCATCAGGTTGCGGGGGCCCAGAACTTTACCCAGACGACCGACGATCGGCATCATGTCCGGGGTGGCAATGCAGCGATCGAATTCGATGGTGCCGCCCTGAATGGTTTCCATCAGGTCCTCTGCGCCAATGATATCCGCACCTGCTTCTTTCGCTTCGTCAGCCTTGGGGCCACGAGCGAACACAGCAACGCGCATGGTTTTACCGGTGCCATTTGGCAGGCCGACAACACCACGAACCATCTGGTCCGCGTGACGGGTGTCAACACCCAGGTTCAGCGCGATCTCGATGGTTTCGTCGAATTTCGAGGTTGCATTGGCTTTGACCAGGGCAACTGCTTCGTCAACCGACAGATTTTCCTTGCCAGCGACAGCTTCGCGCGCGGCGCGCGTACGTTTACCGAGTTTTGCCATCTTACTTCACCTCGATGCCCATAGAGCGGGCCGAGCCCAGGATGATCTGCATTGCGCCTTCGACGTCGTTGGCGTTCAGATCTTTCATTTTGGCTTCGGCGATTTCGCGAACCTGCTTCGAGGTCACGGTTGCCACGGTCTCACGACCTGGGTTTTCCGCGCCACGGGGACGGTTACGCTTGCCAACCGGCTTCAGACCAGCCGCTTTTTTCAGGTAGTAAGACGCGGGCGGCGTCTTGATGTCCATGGTGAAGGACTTGTCCTGATAATAGGTAATCACGGTCGGGCAAGGTGCGCCTTGCTCCATGTCTGCGGTCTTGGCGTTGAACGCCTTGCAGAATTCCATGATGTTGATGCCGCGCTGACCCAGCGCCGGACCAACTGGCGGCGACGGGTTCGCCTGACCTGCAGGAACCTGCAGTTTCATTGTACCAGCAAGCTTCTTGGCCATTTGGTTTTCCTTTCAACGTAGGCAAGACGCGTCCCACCCGGTTTATGTTGCGTGGTCCGATCCGGGATCGCGATCCCAGCAACCTCCCACGATAGAATCTCGCCCGAAGACGATAGAGGCGGCATTTATAGGGGAATGGTGGGGTTGGCAAGTAGCTCGCACCTTATTTCCAAAAGGCGCGTTTGTGTCCTGGACGAGCCCCTGTGACAGTTGAAAACAGCAAAACAAAATAAATAAATTGAATACATAAGTTGCTTAAGAAACGCAGGCGGGTATCTTGGTACGGCTTGGACACAGAAGAGGTGGTCAGGGATGGCATCATCTCGACTGAACAAGGGGCTATTGGTCTGCATTCTTTCTGCTATGCTGCCGGGCTGCGGTAGCAAAGCGCAGGATCAGGGTACAGAGCCGAAGGCGGTCACCCAAACCGACGGGTCCAACAGTTCTTCTTCATACTCTTCGGCGGGAATTGATCCCGCCACCTATGCCGGTCAGTTTCAGATCAAATTGACTAAAGAAGTCCCGCTGCGTGAAATTCCGGTTCCGTTCACTGTCTATGGTGGCCTCGAAGAAGCCAGCCCAACCCGTTTGCAACTGCGCGCATTCATGGATTTGCGCGGATTGCAGGAAAAAGCGCCTCAAATACTGACCGGTCCTTTGGAAGAAAGCTGCAAACGCCAGATCTATCTTGAGGTTCGCGACGTCACCGCCATAGACGACACCATAAAGATCGAGGGTTCAGCCCGTGCACAGTTTACGAGATGTAACCGCCATGAAGAACCGGGCTTTCGGTATTTTGGGGCCACGGTAGACGCGGTCGCGGTCGCCAAGGCCGAGGTGAAGGGCCAATGCCTGGCTTTCAGTATCGAAGGCGTCGATCTAAACCCGCGCGGTTTTATTGGCGCTGTCTCCAATCTTTTCGGACTGACCAACCGCATCAACGAAGCCGTCCTCGAAAAAGGCGGGGAATTTTTGGCTGCGCACCCGGTCTGCCCGCCATTGCCCCCTGAGTTCACACTACTCGACCCGATTTACGAGTCCGGAGGCACTCGGGAAATTGCGCCTGGCGGGATGGGTGCTGCCATTGTCGGATCTGCCGATGTCAGCGCTGAGACAATTGTCGAAGTCCTTGGAGGACTTAAGGAGCTTGGCGTATTGGAGTTTGCTGAATGAGACTTTGGTTAATTTTTCCAGTCTTAATGGCAGTTGTTCTGGGAGCCCGAGCACCCAACGCGCAACAGGTAGATTTTGTCATCGACGCAACGCTGCCAGTTCGTGATACGGAATTGCCATATACGCTTGACCTGAACCTCTCCGCTGTTGCCCCTACCCGGATCGGGGTGGGTGCCCTTCTTGATCTGCGCGAAGTACAGAAAACTGTACCTGATCGACTGGCTGAAAACGCGATAGTCGACAATTGCGGCCTGCAAGTCCGACTGGATGAATTCAGCTTTAAAGCCCAAGACGACGCGATAGATCTGGATGGGCAAGTGACCATCACGATCTTTGAATGCAGCCGAACCAGTGAGCGCGACTTTCAGCGGGGTGAACAAAAAAATGCTATCCAGGCAAACATGTCCACCGAAGCGACTGTCGAGTTGCGGGACAACTGTGCCTATTTTGAACTTATCGACCTCGTACTCACGGCTCCCGAAGCGCAACGCGAAAAACTCCTTGAGGACGATACTCTCGAGTCCGTCAAGAAGCTGATGCTGGCCGCCGTAGACCTTGTTTTGAACGAAACCCCTTTGTGTCCGGTCCTGCCGGCAGAGCTCGCGTCTCTTGATCCGGTTTATGACACTGGCGGCCCGCGAGAGATCGGAGAGGGTGGACTTGGTGTATTCTTGGACGGTTCGGTGGATGTCAGCCCGTCGACAATTCTGGACATCCTAACAGTTCTACAACAACAAGAACTAATTCCCGGTCCGCCCTAGCTGCAAAGCTCTTTCATTCCGGTCGGTATCTTCTGCCTTTCGTCCGCGAACCTAAATAGCTGATGCCACAAAAGCAAAAACGCCGCGTTGCTCCAAGCATCGCGGCGCTCCAAAATTCGCTGAAGTGGGTTTTAACCCTGCTTCGTAACCTGCGTAAAGTCCAGCTCGACCGGGGTTTCGCGACCAAAGATCGAAACCGAGACTTTCAGTTTCTGGGCTTCGTCGTCCACACCTTCGACCATACCGTCGAAATCTTCGAACGGACCGTCGTTAACCTTGACCTTCTCGCCCACTTCGAACGAGATCATCAGTTTCGGCGCGTCTTCACCCTCCTGAACACGGTTGAGGATCTGGTTCACCTCGGCGTCGCGCATCGGCATCGGGCGGCCCTGCGGCCCCAGGAAGCCGGTGACCCGGTTGATCGAGTTGACCAAGTGATAGCCCTGATCCGACATTTCCATATGCACCAACACGTAGCCGGGCATAAAGCGGCGTTCGGTCGTGACCTTCTTTCCCCGGCGCACTTCGATCACCTCTTCGGTGGGCACCAGTACTTCGTCGATATCGTCCTCAAGGCCTTGCTCAGCCACGGACGTGCGGATCTGCTCTGCGATCTTCTTTTCGAAGTTCGAAAGAACGCTGACCGAGTACCACCGTTTCGCCATGAACCTGTCGTCCTTGTTTGCCTTTGGTGCGTTCGGAATGCCGCAAGCACCGTCATTGAAATTCTGTCACGTCACCCGGAATAAAAAGCGGCGCACAGCCCGAATCGCCGCACGCCCATTCCGAATAGTACTGTGTCAACTACTCTGACATCCCGCGCTGTGCAAGGGGGCTGTGGCGTTTCCGCCCGGCCCAACCCGGTTTAACCGAATGCGCCCAAGATCAGTTGAAGACCGCCGCGAATACCCAGATCGACCAGCGCAAAGAACACGGCGGTCAGTGCCGCCATGATGAACACCATGACCGTGGTCAGCAGAACCTCACGACGCGTGGGCCAGACGACCTTTGCGACTTCGGCGCGGACTTGCTGAATGAACTGGATCGGATTCATTGTTGCCATTTGGCTTGGTTCTCTCTGCTAGCGGATGGGCCGGACATAACCGGGCATTGCGACAATTTCAAGAGTGGTCAGGACTTGGGTTTGTCATCCCATTCATCGCTGAGGATACGCCGCGCGTCACCTTCGGGATCATCATACTGGTTCGACCGCACCGTGTAGATAAACGCCACAAGGCCAACCCCGCCCAAAAACAGGGAAATCGGTATGAGATAGGCCAGAACTTCCATATCAACTACCTCAGGCGCAGGGCATTCAGGGACACGGTAATGGACGAGGTCGACATCGCCAATGCCGCGATCAGTGGCGTGGCGAACCCGGCCACGGCCAAGGGTACCGCTATAATATTGTAAACCGTAGCGATGCGAAAGTTCTCGCGAATCCTTTTGGTCGCCTTCACAGCTGTGTCACAGGCATCTGCAATCGGGGACAAGTCGTTGCCGAGCAATACGATATCCGACGCCACCCGCGCCGCGTCCAGCGCTGAGGCGGGCGAGATTGACACATGCGCCGCTGCAAGCGCCGCCGTATCGTTCAGCCCGTCACCAACCATCAGGACATGGCGGCCCTGGTCGTTGAGCTTCTGCACATGGGTGGCTTTATCCTGAGGCAGCGCCTCGGCAATCCATGTTTCAATTCCAAGCTTGTCTGCCAGCGTTTGAACCGCGCCTCGTGTATCACCCGAGATGAGCACGACGCTCTTTCCGCCGTCGCGGAACGCCTGCACAGCCTCAGCCGCGCCTGGACGCAACGAATCCGAGAACAAAAACGCAACCGGTGACTGATCCGTGGCCGCCAACCAGGCTGCCGTCTGATCACCCTCAGGAGCGCCGGTCCAACCCGCGCGTCCAAGGCGCACGCGCTGACCGCGGTAGGTTCCTTCGGTGCCATACCCCGGAACCTCGACCACATCCTCAAGTCTGGCAGGCTTGATCCCGGCATCTCTGGCGGTCTTGGCAAGCGACACCGACAACGGATGCGAAGACGCCTCGGCCAGTGCCAGTGCAATCTCAAGATCCGCGCGGGAATGATCCTCAAGATTGGTCAATTCCGGAGTGCCGGATGTAAGTGTGCCGGTTTTATCAAAAACGACCGTATCAACCTCGGCCAGACGTTCCAGCGCAGTAGAGTGTTTGATCAGCATCCCCTTGCGGAACAGTCGCCCCGAGGCCGCCGTCGTCACCGCAGGCACGGCAAGCCCCAGCGCACAGGGGCAGGTGATGATCAGAACCGCCGCAGCGATGTTCAGCGCGGTTCGGATATCGCCGGAATAGATGTACCAACCCAAAAAACTAAGCGCGGACAGAATATGCACCCCCGGCGCGTATAGCTTGGCCGCCTTGTCAGCCAGCGACGTATAGCGCGATCGACCGGATTCTGCGATGGCCACCAGATCCGCCATACGGTGCAGTGAAGTATCCTCACCGACCGCTGTGGTCCGGATCGTCAGCGGGCCGGTCAGGTTAACCTCACCCGCGCTGACGGCAAGACCAGCTTCGGCAAAGACCGGGAGGGTCTCGCCCGTCAACAATGACCGGTCGAGCTCCGATTTACCCGATACAATCTCACCATCCACCGGCATACGGCCACCGGGGCGAACTAGAATCAGATCACCAACCGCGAGGCTTGCGACGGACACCTCTTCTTCGGCCCCATAAACTAAGCGAATGGCACGCGGCACTTCCAGGGCCGTCAGTTCTTCGGCTGCTGATCGCGCTGCGGCGCGGGTGCGGTAGTCCAGATATCGGCCCGCGAGCAGGAAGAAAGTTAGCGTCAGTGCGGCGTCGAAATAGGCATGCTCTCCGCTGAGCGCGGTTTCCCACAGCGAGGTCATGAGCGCCAACAGAATGGCCAGCACAATCGGCACATCCATGTTCAATCGTTTGACGCGCAGCGCACTCCAGGCGTTGGCAAAGAAGGGCTGTGCGGAAAAGGCAATCGCAGGCAGTGCAATTGCCGCAGATATCCAGTGAAACAGGTCCCGCGTCGCATCCGTAGCCCCTGACCAGACCGACACAGACAACAGCATCACGTTCATCGACGCGAAACCAGCCACCGCCAATCGCATCAGCAGATCACGCCCGGCCTTGTCGGATTGGGTTGCCGACAAAGCGCCCGGGTCCAGCTCATGCGCCTCGTACCCGGCACGCTCCAAAACGGGGATCAGGTCGGCAGCGTGTGTCTCAGCGGCTGCTTTGACCATTGCACGCTTGAGCGTCAGATTGACCCGCGCGTCCTCGACACCCGGATGGGCGTTCAGCGCGCGTTCAACATTCGCAATACAGGCCGAGCAGTGAATGCCGGGCAGGGATAGGGCAATCTGCACATCTTCAGGAACGGGTCGCGCTGGTTCCGCCGGTGCTGCGATGCAACCAGGGCACGCCGCCGTACCTGAGCTGAGCTGAGCGGTCATCCCCTACCCTTTCACATACAACGGAACCCGCTGCGCAAATTCGGCACCGCTGTTGTCTTTGGCCACCAGACGGATGTTCCAGTTCCCCTTGCCCAGCGCTGCGGGCGTGGAATAGGCGGTCCCGTCAAAAGTGAAATCCGGGGTGAAATCCTCTTTCACATGTGTCGCCCGGCCAACAACTGCCTGCAACTCGGCCACCTGGACCGGCGCGCCGGTTTGGTCGGTGATGTGCAGGATCAAAAGACCGCCATTGGTCTCAGCCCGGATTTCCCAACCCAAGGCCTGTTGCACCTTCAGGCGCTCGTTGAACTCCTGACTGGCGACGTAAGAGTTTTTGACCTCGAGCCCGGGAAAGGTTTTGACAGCTTTGTAGGCCAGCACGAGATTCACGGAAATGATCACCCCGAAAGCAGCGACAAAGATCGCCAGAAAGTGCTTTCCGGTAAATTGACGCTCGGCCATCTCAGTTTCCTCGTCCATTGAACGTCGTGTCCTTGTAGGCGCGCTCACCGCTTTCAATATCCTCGATCCAGATCCGAACCGGTGTCGCGTCCGCCGCTGCCGGATCCGTGTCTTTGGAGGCGATAATATAGACCCGCTGCAATTGCGCAGTATCCGCCGTGACATTCACTGTATCAAGTGGCGTGCCTTCAATCACGATCCGCATCGCCGGATCACCGGACAGAGACAGCTTGAACAGCCGTTCCTCGCCATGTTTGTTCCGCACGCGCACGTCATAGGTATTGCGGATCGTGCCGTCGGACAGGGTGACAAAGGTCGGGTTGCGAACCGGGGCCACGGTAACTTCGATGTCGGACCGGATGAACAGCGCAAACAGCAGCCCAATGCCGACAAGTGACCAAAGGGCCGTGTACAGGATGGTCCGGGGCCGCAGGATATGTTTCCAGACATTTTTGGGAGGCTTACCTGCCCGCTCGTTGGCTTCGTCGCTCAGAGCCATATAGTCGATCAGACCACGCGGTTTGCCGATCTTGGCCATCATGTCGTCACAGGCGTCGATACACAACGCACAGGTGATGCACTCCAATTGCTGTCCGTCGCGAATGTCGATCCCAACCGGGCAGACATTGACGCAGGCCATACAGTCGATGCAGTCCCCCAGCTCGGAATCCGCAGTTCGTTTGCCCTTGCCGCGCGGCTCACCACGCCATTCGCGGTACCCGACGACGAGCGTATCCTCGTCCATCATCGCCGCTTGGATCCGCGGCCATGGGCAGGCATAGATACAGATCTGTTCGCGCGCGAAGCCACCGAACAGGAAGGTCGTGCCCGTCAATATCAGTATTGTCGTATAGGCAACCGGATGGGCGTTCCCGGTCACAAGGTCCCGCAGAAGCGTCGGCGCATCGGCGAAATAGAACACCCAGGCACCACCGGTCGCCAGACCGATCAAAAGCCAGGCACCCCATTTCGTCAGCCGCAACCGCGCTTTGCGAAAGTCTAGCTTTTCCTGCCGATGCAGACGCAACCGCGCGTTCCGATCCCCTTCAATCCAGCGTTCGACAAGGATGAACAAGTCAGTCCAAACCGTCTGCGGGCAGGCATATCCGCACCACACGCGCCCCAGCGCCGAGGTGAAAAGAAACAGACCGAGCCCCGCCATGATCAAAAGACCGGCAACAAAGTAGAATTCATGCGGCCAGATCTCGATCCAGAAGAAATAGAACCTGCGGTTGGCCAAATCCAGCAACACCGCCTGATCCGGTAGGCTGGGCCCCCGGTCCCATCTGATCCACGGGGTGATGTAATAGATCCCCAATGTAACGGCGAGAATGATCCATTTCAGATTGCGAAACGGCCCGGACACGCGACGCGGAAATATGGGTTCTCTTGCGGCGTAAAGGCTGGGTGCGGGGTCGGAATCGCTCACGGGCTGGCTCCAGATGTGGCTATATCACGGTGTCTTTTTCCAGAACACAAAGGTAGTCACTTTGACATGGGTCAAAAGCGCATCGTGCAGACACCTTTTGTCACATCTTACCAGCTTGCCGCCTGAGCCATGCAATAAAAGTTTTTGCCGCCGGACGCAGAGGGAAATCGCCAGTAACAAGGTGATATCCGCTGTTTTCGGGCTCGCGAAACAGTTCGATGATTTGGCCCGACGTGATTTCTGCTTCGACAAAATGCCGCGCCGTGACGGTTACGCCCTGCCCCGCGCGCAACCCTTCCAAAAGCAGATTGCCGGGCAATGAGATTCGCCCTGCATTTGGCCCGTGCCCGACACCACGTCGGGCCAGCCAGTTGGTTGCCTCAGTGGTGCCGAACTCTTCAAGCCAGGGCAGTTCGCTGAGCTCGTCTGGCGTCCACGACGGTTTTTCCCCCACCAGATTGCGGGCCGCGACGATCACCATTGGGCTTTGCAGCAACATTTCTGTACGGACACCGGGCCATGTGCCCGCACCATAGCGGATGGCCACATCGACACCGCCGGGATCCAGGCTGACCAGTGCAGGTGACGGATCAAGCGCCAATTGGATATCCGGATGTTCGGCCTGAAATGCAGGCAGGCGGGGCATCAACCATGACGCGGCAAAGGACGACGTCAAAGATACATGAACCGGACGATCCTGTTTGGATTGGGTCAGTTCGACCAAGGCATCGCCAATCGCACCGAACCCAAGATGCAGTGCGCGCGCCAACCTTTCACCTTCTGGCGTCAAGGTCATGGATTTGCCGGTGCGGTCCAACAGCGCAATTTCGAGGTGCTTCTCAAGCGCGCGCAATTGCTGGCTGATGGCAGCGTGGCTGACATTCAGTGAGTTGCCCGCCTCCACAACATTCCGTGTCGCCGCGAAAGCGGAAAAAGCTCTGAGAGATGCGAGCGGCGGCATTTCCATCCAGTTCATAAGTAAGCCCTGATTACATATAGAAATGCTAATTGAGTCGCATTTTGCAGTCTGAAAATCAATCCTGATGACAGAAGAACCAAAACTCAGGAGATGTCAGATGCTCTCAATTCTTGCAAAGTCATTCATGATCGCCACCCAGACACATGAGCTGGATGAACCAAAATCATCGGATCGGCCTGACAGACAAAAGCAACGCTGGTTGCCGGTAAGTCATTGGTGGAGGCAACACAAACGCGCCAGTTTTTCGCAATGCAAATAGCAAACCGAAGCCCGCGTCTGGACCGCCTCGCTGGTGGTTTGTAAGGTAGAGAGGCAGCACCGGCTGTTCAGGAAACGCGCGAACAGATGGAACAGCCGGTGCCTCAACCTTCGGACGGCGAACCGTCCGAAGGTATTCTTTTGCGGTTACTGACCGCCACCCAACTGGTGGACATAGGCGGTGACAGCGCGGATTTGCGCTTCGGTCAGGCGGTTTTCCCACGGGGGCATCACGCCAAAGCGGCTGTTGGTCACCGTTTCTGTCAGGGCTTCCTGGCTGCCGCCGTATAGCCAGATCGCGTCGGTCAAGTTCGGGGCACCTTGTGTGACGTCACCCTTGCCGTCTTCGCCATGGCAAGCCGAGCAGTTGTCCTCAAAGACAACCTTGCCCGCCTGCGCCGCCGCGTCGTCGCTTTGCGCATTGGTCAGAGACATGACGTATTGCACGACCTGGGTGACCTCCTCTTTTTCGAGGATTTCACCGAAGGCTGGCATCTCAGAATAACGCGCGTCGTCGCTTTCTTCATTCCGGATACCATAGGCAATGGTGGTCTCGATATCTTCCAGCGAACCACCCCAGAGCCATGCGTCGTCCAGCAGGTTCGGGAAACCCGGCGCACCCTGCGCGCCCGAACCGTGGCACTGCGCGCACCATGTCCGGAAAACCGCGCCGCCCGCGTTGACCGCATATTGCTGCAGCTCGGGATCTTTCGAGACATCCTCAAGCGAGGTTTCAACCAGTTTGGCGTTCCACGGCGCATTGGCTTCTTCGAAAGAAACGATCTTTTCCTGCACCAATTCTCGCGATGACCAGCCAAGAACACCGGCGGTTGCGGACTGAACCAGCGGCCAGGCAGGATACATGATCGTATAGATCACGCCCCAGATAATGGTGACGTAAAAGGTCCACAGCCACCAGCGCGGCATCGGGTTGTCGAACTCTTCGATGCCATCCCAGGAGTGTCCGGTTGTGTTTGGATCGCCCGGCTGTTTTTCAGGTGTCTTGCTCATTGCCGCGCCTCCTTGGATGTGGCGGGTTTGTCGCCCCCATGGGGCGCAGCTGTTTCGTCGCCTCTAAGGGGCGCTGGGGCATCTTCGTGCCGGAACGGGATGTTGGCAGTGTCCTTGTATTCTTTGCTGGCTCCGGGACGGAAAACCCAGATCACGATGCCAACAAAGAAGACAAACAGTACCAACAGCATCCAGCTATCCGCGAATTGCCTCAGGATTGTGTATTCTTCCATCACACCCTCCTTTAGCGGCTCGGGTCTGGGGTGAAGGTCGAGAAATCGACCAGCGTTCCCAGCATCTGCAGATAAGCAACCAACGCATCGGCCTCGGTCAATTCCGGCTGACCGTCGAAGTTACGAATGCTGACCTTGTCACCGTACCGTTCCAGCAGACCGTCATAGTCGCTGTCCGGGTCGGCCTGCGCACGGAAGTCGGCCTGTGCGTTTGTCAGCATCTCTTCGGTATAAGGCGTGCCCACCACGGCATTCGCCGCCATAACATCACCGATATACTTGCCGTCGATCTTGCGATGCTCGAGGAAGCCGTATTTCGGCATCACCGATTCCGGAACCACCGACTGCGGGTCACGCAAGTGATCAACATGCCACTGGTCGGAATAACGGCCACCCACACGGGCCAGGTCAGGACCGGTACGCTTGGACCCCCATTGGAACGGGTGGTCATACATCGATTCAGCCGCCAGCGAGTAGTGGCCATAGCGTTCGACCTCGTCCCGCATCGGGCGGATCATCTGGCTGTGGCAGGTATAGCAGCCTTCGCGGATGTAAATATCACGGCCCGCCATTTCGAGAGGGGTGTAAGGGCGCATGCCCTCCACCTTCTCGATGGTGTTCTCAAGATAGAACAGCGGAGTGATCTGCACGATGCCACCAATGGTCACGACCAAAAAGCTGAAGATCAGCAGAAGGGTCGCGTTGGTCTCGAGGATCTTATGTTTGTCGAGAATTGCCATTGCTCCGGCCCTCCTATTCAGCCGGGACCGCGACGGTCAGGCTGGCCTCTTTGGCCGGCGCTTTCCGCACAGTCATCCACAGGTTGTAGCACATGATCAACGCACCAGCGACGAACATCACGCCACCCAAAGCACGCACCACATACATCGGGAATTTGGCAGCCACGGTGTCAGCGAACGAGTTCACCAGGAAGCCGTTTGCATCAACTTCACGCCACATCAGGCCTTCCATGATACCGGTGACCCACATCGACGCTGCGTACAGAACGATACCGATAGTGGCGAGCCAGAAGTGCCAGCTGACCATCTGCAGCGAGTACAGGCGCTCACGTTTCCACAGGACCGGCACCAGGAAGTACAGCGCACCAAAGGTGATCATTCCGTTCCAGCCCAGCGCGCCCGAGTGCACGTGTCCAATGGTCCAGTCGGTGTAGTGGCTGAGGCTGTTGACCGCACGGATCGACATCATCGGCCCTTCGAACGTGGACATGCCGTAGAACCCGACCGAGATCACCATCATCCGGATCACCGGGTCAGTGCGCAGCTTGTCCCAGGCGCCCGACAGGGTCATCAGGCCGTTGATCATGCCACCCCAGGACGGCATCCACAGGATGATCGAGAACACCATGCCCAGCGTCGACGCCCAGTCGGGCAGCGCGGTATAATGCAGGTGGTGCGGACCGGCCCAGATATACAGGAAGATCAGAGCCCAGAAGTGGATGATCGACAGCTTGTAACTAAACACCGGACGCTCGGCCTGCTTCGGGATGAAGTAATACATCATGCCCAGGAAGCCTGCAGTCAGGAAGAAGCCCACGGCGTTGTGGCCGTACCACCACTGGATCATGGCGTCTTGTACACCCGACCAGACGATGACCGATTTAGAACCCCAGATGCTGACGGGGACGGTCATGTTATTAACCAGGTGCAGCATGGCGACTGTGACGATAAAAGCCAGATAGAACCAGTTTGCCACGTAGATGTGGGGTTCTTTCCGTTTGACGATCGTCCCCAGATAGACGGCCAGATAGGCCACCCAAACGATGGTCAGCCACAGGTCAACATACCATTCGGGTTCAGCGTATTCCTTGGACTGGGTCCCGCCCAGAACGTAGCCGGTTGCGGCGAGCACGATGAACAGCTGATAGCCCCAAAATACAAACCATGCCAGATTTCCGCCCCACAGGCGCGCGGCGCTGGTACGCTGCACGACGTAGAACGATGTCGCGATCAGCGCGTTGCCGCCAAAGGCAAAAATCACCGCCGAAGTGTGCAGCGGGCGCAAACGGCCAAAGTTCAGATAACCTTGGGCCCACTCAAAGTTCAGCACCGGAAAGGCGAGCTGAAAGGCGATAAAGGTCCCCGCAAGGAACCCGACCACCCCCCAGAAGGCAGTTGCGATCACGCCATAGCGGATCACGTCATCCATGTACTCGGCCGAACGGTCGACGAGGATATCTGGCTCATCCGTATTTCTCAGCGTCCAGATGAACAAACCACCGGCGATCAGCATCACCAGAATTGCGTGCACCTGATACGCCAAATCGCGTGCATAATTGGTTCCGATCGCCGCGAATATCGCGATCAGACCAAGCACGATCAGCTTGATGTAATTTGACATATTGCGTCCCTTTGCCATGCCCCGCGCGATTCTTATTTGTCGCGGAACCCTTTTGACTGGCCGTTGTTTTGTCCGACAGCGGCCAATCTTGCTTTGATCTGTATCAAAACATTAACCTGAAATCTGTGACAATCCTAAGCCTTAGACTGAGCTGCGTAGCCGCAGGTGTCTCAGCCCCGAAGACAAGAGGTCAAAATGGCGTACAAATCTCTTCTCACAGTCGTAACCGACTCGGAACAATCACAATCAGCCTTGGCGCAAATGGTTGCGCTGGCAAATGCACAGGATGCGCATGCCGAAGCGCTATGCCTTGGCGTAGATCGCAGCCAAGCGGGCTATTATTACGCAGGTGCAAATGCTCTGGTCCTGCAAGAAACGCTGAGCCGGGCCAACGCAGACGCCGACGAACTGCTGACGCAAACTCAGGATTACATGGGTAAATCCGGTATTCGCTGGTCTGCTGAAAGCGGGGTCGCTCAGATCGCTGATATTGGTCGCCACGTGGCGCATCGTGCCCGGTTCTCGGATCTGGTTGTCCTGCCTAAACCTTATGGCAAAGACCGCAGCGCCGAGGCCGAACCAATTGTCGAAGCCGCCATGTTCGAGGGTCACGCGCCAATTCTGGTCACACCCGACAATGCAGCGCCCTTTGAGCGCCCCGGTACTGTGCTGATCGGGTGGAATGAAAGTGTCGAAGCCATGCGCGCCATCCGATGCGCCCTGCCTTTCCTGACGCAAGCCGATCTGGTCCGGATTGTCGTCATCGACCCGCCGCGCCACGGCCCCGACCGCTCTGATCCCGGCGGGCTGTTGTCTCAGATGCTGGCCCGGCACGGGACCAAGTGTGAGATCGACGTGCTCAGCAAAACTATGACCCGTGTATCAGACATCCTGAACAGGCACGCCGCCGACAGCGAAGCGGACATGATCGTCATGGGCGCTTACGGCCATTCAAGGTTCCGCGAAGCCATCCTGGGCGGGGCAACCCGAAACATGCTGGAACAAGCCTCGGTCCCAGTGTTTCTGGCACACTGACTGTAAGTGTTTCCGATTCGGGGGGCCATCCGTTCGAACGGATGGCCTAAACGCGTTTTATGAGACCAATCACAAACAACAGAATGACCGCTCCGATGGTTGCGAAGAGTATCGCCGAAAACACACCACCACCGACCGAAAAACCCAGCGCCGGGAAAATCAAGCCTGCAAGAAAGGCGCCCACGATTCCGACTATGATATTTCCGATCAGGCCGAATCCTCGACCTTCCATGATTTTGCCCGATAGCCATCCGGCGATTGCACCGATGACCAGCATTGCCAAAATGCTACTGAATTCCATGCCTTACTCCTGCGCGGTTCATTCACGTATTCAGTAAATCACGGCTGCAGGCAGCAGGATAGGCTTAAATCAGAAAGCCGCCATCGGAGTCGTCGCCGGCCTCGTCCATCAGGCGCCGCATGTCGGGGATTGTCACGTGCCGTTTGCCTTCCAACTCGATAACCCCCTCTTTCTTCAGGGCCGAAATCTGGCGACTTACGGTTTCAAGCGTCAATCCCAGATAATCTGCCATAGCCTCACGCGTCAGCGGCAGGTCAAAGACAATCGGGCCAGGTTTTTGCTTGGGCGTAATTGAAGCGTCCCGCCGGGCAATTATTGACAACAGGCTTGCAATCTTTTCGCGCGCGGTCTTGCGCCCCAGAACCAACATCCATTCACGCGCCGCGTCCAGCTCATCCAGTGTCATCTGCAGAAGACGATGCGCGATATGTGGCGTGCTGCTCATCAAGGCTTCGAACGGTTTCTTGCGAAAACAGCACATGACCAAATCAGTTGTGGCCAGGACGTCATAAGGCGCTGATTCCCGTCCGGGCCTGCCGACAAAGTCACTGGGCAAAAGCAGGCCGACCATTTGCGTTCGACCATCTTCCATCGTTTGGGTCAACGAGGCGATGCCCGACACGACAGAGCCCACAAAGTTCATCTGATCCCCCGACCAGATGACCGTTTGGCCCGCCTCAAAAGTCCGATAATACTTAATGCCTTCAAGCTCTTCCAATTCATCGACATCACAATGTGCACAGACGGCTCGGTGCCGAATGGGGCAGTCCGAACAGTTGGTATGGTCAAATTGCGCTTTTAACATCGTTCGCGGTTCCACTTGATCTCAGTCAAGGTTTCGTAGACGGCCGTGCCTTAACGGTATCGCTATGATAGTGAAACCGCAATTAACAAAGCTTGGACTATTTGACGCGAAAGTCCCGCGTTACACAAGCTATCCCACCGCCCCACATTTCAGCAACGATGTGGGGCCAAGTCTTTTTGGTGATTGGATTTCCGGGATCAAGCCCGGCAGTTCCGTGTCGCTGTACGTCCACGTCCCGTTCTGCCGCAGGCTGTGCTGGTTTTGCGCCTGCCGGACGCAAGGCACTCAGACCGACAACCCGGTGATCGCCTATGTGGATGTCCTCAAGGCCGAGCTGGACCTACTGGCCGCCCACCTTCCTGCGGGGGTAACCCTTTCGCGCCTGCATTGGGGCGGTGGTACACCCACCCTGCTGAACCCCGATCTGATGCGCGATCTGGCCGCCCGGATTCTTGAGATTGTTCCGTTGGGGCCGGATGCAGAGTTCTCGGTCGAAATCGACCCGAACGAGATTGACGAGGGTCGGCTCGATGCATTGGCCGAGGCTGGCATGAACCGTGCGTCTATCGGCGTGCAGGATTTCGACGACGAAATCCAGAAAACCATCGGACGCATCCAAAGTTACGACACCACCCGCAAGGCCATAGAAATGATCCGCGCGCGCGGCATCGCCAGCCTGAATGCCGATATTCTGTATGGTCTGCCGCACCAGACCAAGGCGCGGATGACTGAAAGCGTGCAGAAATTGCTGTCGCTCAGCCCGGACCGGGTGGCGTTGTACGGGTATGCGCATGTGCCGTGGATGGCAAAGCGGCAGCAGCTGATCCCAACGGATGCCCTGCCAACGCCCGAAGACCGCCTGGATCTGTTCGATACGGCCCGGCGCCTGTTCCTGTGGGACAAGTATGCCGAAATCGGCATTGACCACTTTGCCACGCAGGATGACGGGCTGACGCACGCACTGAACACGGGAAGGCTAAAGCGCAACTTTCAGGGCTACACCGACGATCAGTCCGACATTTTGATCGGGATTGGTGCAAGCTCAATCTCACGATTCCCGCAAGGATACGCCCAGAACGCACCCGCGACGTCAGCACATACCAAAGCGATCCGCGAGGGCGGGTTCTCAATATCCCGTGGGCATTTGTTCAAAGGCCAAGACATCTTGCGCGCCCGATTGATTGAAGCGTTGATGTGCGATTTCCGGATAGATACCGCCGAGATACTGCGCGACCACGACATCACCGCCGCGGAATTGCAGGAGATGTATCAGACTGCAAACGCAACCTTCGACGGGTTGCTAAGCATCTCTGAAGACGGCCTGTTCATCCCGCCCGAGGCGCGCGCGCTGACCCGAATGGTCGCCCGCACCTTTGATGCCTATGATCTGAGCAAGGCGGGACACAGCTCGGCGATCTGATACCAACGCAGGACAGGACTTGACGCGGAGGGTGGGTTTTCCCCACACTTGTAGGGCGGGTGGAAATCCGCCCCGTGCCTGAGGCAGGCAGAGTACCAGACAGTATGTGCCGACGCGTTCGCGCTCGACCGCCTTTTTCGTGCAGCCGTTCTGCAACTTGAAAGAGGGACTGCATTCATGCGCGTTTTTTCTGTCCTCGGCCCCAGCCACTCGGGCAAAACAACACTGGTCGAGGCCATCAGCCGCCTTGATGGCCGGCCAACCACATTCGACGTTTCCGGAACCGTGCATTTGCACGGTTTTTCTTACTTGGACGAACCCTGGTGTGCCATCGACGTGAATGGTGGCAGCGACACCATGGCTTATGTAGGCCCTGCCATGGCGATCTCGGATGCTGCTGTCGTCGTCGTACCGCCCGACCCGGACGCCGCCGTGCTTTGCGCCCCTTATCTGCGGCTGGTCGAAGAGGCGGGTATTCCCTGCTTTCTGTTCATCAATCGCATGGACACCCCAAACGGACGTATCCGCGATATCATCGCCGCTCTGCAAACCTACTGCACACACCACATCGCATTGCGGCAGGTTCCAATCCGCGATGGCGAGGCGATCATCGGCGCGGTCGACCTGATCTCGGAGCGGGCATGGAAGTATCAGGAAGGGCAACCCTCGGCCCTGATCGAACTTCCGCAGTCCGTCGAAGACCGGGAACAGGAAGCCCGAACCGAATTGTTGGAGACGCTTTCAGATTTCGATGATCATCTGCTGGAACAACTGATCGAGGACAAACAGCCGCCCAGCGCAGAAATCTATGATCTGGCCGCGCAGGTTCTGCAAAGCCACCAGTTGATCCCGGCCTGCCTGGGGTCTGCCAGCCACGGCAACGGGCTGACCCGTTTGATGAAAGCGCTTCGTCACGAAGCCCCTGAATTCAATATCGCCGCCGGGCGGGACGAAGCAGCCGAAGACGCGCGCGCAATTGCCGGGTTCGCGGATGTCAAAAAGCACATCGGAAAAATCATCGTGCTGCGCGGTCTGGGCAAGGGCGTCAAAGCGCATGAAGCTTTAGGCGGCGAATCGGTTGGCAACCTGACGACACTGGATGCCAAAACACAAATTTCGGAATTGGAAGCTGGTCAGATCGGGCTGGCTGTGAAATCCGACCACCTCAACCCCGGCAACCTGTATGACAGTACCGGAGCCACACCGTTACCGGAGTGGGCCGAGGCCCATCCGGCCGCCCACCGGCAAATTGTGTCACCGGCACATGAGCGTGACGATGTACGCCTGTCCAACGCGTTATCCCGACTGGTCGAGATTGACCCCGGACTGCACCTGCAGCACGATGAACTGAGTGGTCATGCCGTTCTGGGATCGCAAGGGCCTCAGCATATGCGCCGGGTCAGCGCCAAGCTGGCTGAAGACTTCGGTATCGAGATTGAGACCCAGACGGTTGAGACGGCCTATCGCGAGACCATCCGCGCACCGATCGAACATCGCCATCGCCACCGCAAACAATCCGGCGGCGCAGGACAATTTGCCGATGTGGTGATCTCGATCGCACCGACCCCACGTGGGGCCGGGTTCGAATTCGAAGAGATCGTCAAAGGGGGCGCCGTGCCCAGAAACTATATCCCATCGGTCGAACACGGGGCCAAGGATGCGCTGGTTCAAGGGCCTGAAGGGTTCCCGGTTGTGGATGTCAAAGTCACGCTCAGCGATGGCAAGCATCACAACGTCGACAGTTCCGACTATGCGTTCCGCACTGCGGGCAAGAACGCGGTGCGAGAGGCTTTGCCGCAAGCGAAACCGGTGGTCCTGCAACCCATCCTGAACGCCGAAATCCACTTACCCTCGGATTTCGTGGGCGACCTGGTGCCTACGATCAGTTCGCTGCAGGGTCAGGTTCTGGGCTTTGAAGGCAATCCCAACGCGTCTGGATGGGAGATTTTCAATGCCCAACTGCCTGCTGTGGCCGAAGACGAGTTACACCGCACCCTCGCCAGCGCGACACGCGGCACCGGGTGGGTAAAACTGCAATTCGACCATTACGAAGAGCTTCGCGGCCCGGTTCCAAAATCCGCGGCACGCGAAACAGCGAATGCCTGAAAGCCCCGGGCGGGCTGGTTTCAGCCCGCCGCCGCAATCAGTTCGCGGGTATAGTCTGTCTGGGCGTTTTCGAACAGATCTTCGGCTGACCCCATTTCGATCACGTCACCGTTTCGCATGACAATCACATTGTGGGACATCGCACGCACGACTTTCAGATCGTGGCTGATAAATAGGTAGGCCAGTCCGTACTTACGCTGCAAATCGCGCAACAGGTCGACGATCTGAACCTGCACAGTCATGTCCAGGGCGCTGGTCGGTTCATCCAGAACCAGCAATTTGGGCCTGAGGACCATGGCTCGTGCAATGGCAATACGCTGACGCTGCCCGCCCGAGAATTCGTGCGGATAGCGGTCCATCGCAGCCGGGTCCAAGCCCACTTCGGTCATCACTTCGGTGACCAGTTCCCGTGGCGAGCGGTGCGGGTCGACCTTGTGGATTGCCAGCCCTTCGGCAATGATCTGCTGGCAGGTCATCCGGGGACTGAGGCTTCCGAATGGGTCCTGAAACACAATCTGCATGTCCTTGCGCAGGCGCCGCAACTCTCGCGTCGACCAACGGCGTACATCCTGATCGCGGAAGGTTATCGCCCCTTCGGACGCAATCAACCGCATGATCGCCAGCGCCAGCGTTGTCTTACCCGAGCCGCTTTCGCCCACAATCCCTAAGGTTTCACCGGCGCGTACGCTGAGCGTTGCATCGTTCACCGCCTTCACATGTCCAACTGTGCGTTTCAGGAACCCGCGCTGGATCGGGAACCAGACCTTAAGATGATCGGTGCGCGCTACTTCTTCGGCGTCGGGGGCCACAGGATCGGGATGACCGGATGGTTCCGCCGCCAACAGCTTGCGGGTGTAAGGGTGTTGGGGGTTGTCGAATATCTCCTGGGTCGCGCCGGTCTCGACAATCTCACCATCCTTCATCACGCAAACCCGATCGGCGATGCGGCGCACGATCCCAAGGTCGTGGGTGATAAACAGCATCCCCATATTCTCGGATTTCTGAAGCTCGGCCAGCAGTTCGAGGATCTGTGCCTGAATGGTCACGTCCAGGGCCGTTGTCGGCTCATCCGCGATCAGAATATCGGGCTTGTTGGCAAGTGCCAAAGCGATCATGACACGCTGGCGCTGGCCTCCTGACAATTGATGCGGATAGCTGTCCAGACGTTCCTCGGGGTCGCGAATGCCGACCTTCGTCAGCAATTCGACAATCCGGGCCCGTGCAGCATCACCTGTCAGGCCCTGGTGCAATGCCAGTGACTCGGCCATTTGTTTCTGGATCGTGTGCAGAGGGTTGAGCGAGGTCATCGGCTCCTGAAAGATGAAGCTGATATCGTTACCGCGCACATCCATCAGGCGCTGGTCAGACGCGCCGATCATCTCGTGCCCTTCATAGGTGACCGAACCTTCGACAATCGCACTGTCACCCAGCAAAGATACTGTCGACAGCGCAGTGACTGATTTGCCGGATCCAGATTCGCCCACCAGCGCAACCGTTTCACCCCGATCCACAGTAAAGGACACGCCCTTGACTGCTGCGCTCACCTGCCCGTCCTGACGGAACGAGACCTTAAGGTTGTTCACATCCAGCAGGCTCATGAAAAGGTCTTTCTGGGATCAAATGCATCGCGTACGCCTTCGAAGATGAAGACCAGTAGCGACAGCATAATGGCAAAGGTGAAAAAGGCGGTGAAGGCCAGCCACGGTGCCTGCAGGTTCTGCTTGGCCTGCAAGGTCAACTCACCCAAAGACGGGGCGGAAGACGGCAGGCCGAAGCCCAGAAAATCCAGTGAAGCCAGGCCGCCGATGGTGCCCGTCACGATAAAGGGCATGAAGGTCAGCGTAGCGACCATCGCGTTGGGCAGCATGTGGCGGAACATGATTGTCATATTGCCCACACCCAGTGCCCGCGCAGCGCGCACATATTCCAGATTTCTCGCCCGCAGGAACTCAGCCCGGACAACACCCACAAGCCCGGTCCAGCTGAACAGGATCATCAGCGCGACAAGCAGCCAGAAACTTCGACCCAGAATGGCGAACATGATGATGATGACGTAAAGCGAAGGAGTCGCTGACCAGATTTCGATGATCCGTTGGAAGATCAGGTCCAGCCAGCCGCCAAAAAAGCCTTGAATAGCCCCGGCAAAAATTCCCACAAGACTGGCCACACCCGTGACCATAAGCGTGAACAAAATCGACAGTCGGAAGCCATAAATTACACGGGCCAACACGTCGCGCTTGGTGTCATCCGTGCCCAGCAGGTTTTGCCCGTTGGGTGGCAGCGGCGCTGCACCGGGGCGATCAACGCTGGTGTTGAAGGAATACGGGATCAACGGCCAGACGGCCCAGCCACGCTCGTACCCTTCTGCTTGGAATGTACCGGCCTTGATTTCGTCGATAATCCCCTCGGGGTCGTCAAAACAGTCTTCGATGCCACCGCTGTCGATCAGGCACTGCACCTCGGGGTCGCGATAGATTGCCTCGGTCTGGAAATCACCGCCGAATTCGGTTTCCGCGTAGAAATTGAAAATCGGCGTGTAAAACTCACCGCGGTATTTCACGAGGATCGGTTTGTCGTTGGCGATGAATTCGGCGAACAACGACAAACCAAATAGCACGGAAAACACCATCAGCGACCAGAATGCACGTCCATTACGGCGAAAATTGCGCCAGCGACGCTGGTTGAGTGGGGAAAGTGCCATTTACCCCTCCCGCTTTTCGAAATCGATGCGCGGGTCGACCAGCACATACATCAGGTCACTGATGATGCCAACTACCAGCCCCATCAGGCCAAAGATGAAAAGTGTGCCGAAAATCACTGGATAGTCCCGTGCAACGGCTGCCTCGAAACCCAGACGGCCCAGACCGTCAAGCGAGAAGATCGTCTCGATGATGATCGACCCCCCGAAGAACACACCGATGAAAACCGCAGGGAATCCGGCGATTACGATCAGCATCGCGTTGCGGAAAACATGGCCGTATAGAACCTGGCTTTCGCTCAGACCCTTGGCGCGGGCGGTCATGACATATTGTTTTTTGATCTCGTCCAGGAACGAGTTCTTGGTCAGCAGAGTCAGCGTCGCAAAGGCCGAAATCGTCAGCGCGATAATCGGCAGGGCAATGTGCCAGAAGTAGTCAACGATCTTACTAAACAGGCTGAGGCTGTCCCAGTTATCCGAGGTCAGCCCCCGAAGCGGGAATATCTGCCAATATGATCCCCCGGCAAACAGAACCAACAGCAGGATCGCAAACAAGAAGCCGGGAATAGCATAGGCTACGATGATCGCGCCACTGGTCCAGGTATCAAACTGTGACCCGTCCTTAATCGCCTTGCGAATGCCCAGCGGGATCGACACCAGATACGCGATCAGCGTGGACCACAGACCCAGCGAGATCGACACCGGCATCTTTTCTAACACCAGATCGGTTACGCTGATCGACCGAAAATAGCTTTCGCCAAAGTCCAGCGTCAGGTAATTGCCCATCATGTCGAAGAACCGCTCAACCGGCGGTTTGTCGAACCCGAACTCCTTTTCCAGCTCCTCGATAAACTCGGGCGGAAGGCCACGCGCACCAATGTAGCGGTCATTCGTGCCGCCGGTTTGTTGCTCGATGTCACTGCCGCCGCCGGCGATTCCTTCGAACACATCACCGCCACCTTCCAACTGGGCGATGATCTGTTCAATCGGACCGCCAGGAACGAACTGAACCAGCGTGAAGTTGACGATCATGATCCCAAGCAGGGTTGGGATGACCAGCAACAGTCGTCTAAGAATATATGCTCCCATGGGGGCGGATTACCTCAAGGCGCCGGAGGATTTCAACTCGGCTTCTTTCTCTTCGTTGATCCACCAGAGGTCTTCAACACCCAATGCGTAAGGCGGCAGATTTTCCGGGTATTCATACATGTCCCAGTAGGCAACCCAGTGCTTGCCCAGATACCACGTGGGAACCATGATCCGCTTCGCGCGCAGGACGCGGTCCAGCGCCCGAACGTTGGCGAACAGCTCTTCGCTGTCTTCGGCGGATGCGATGTTGTCGATCAGCGGTTCGATGTCCGGGCCATGCACACCCGACGGGTTGAAGACCGAGTAAGAGGCCGCTTCGGTTCCGAACTGCTGATACAACCCTGTCGACGGCTGCAACGATCGCGGGTACCCGCCAACAATCATGTCGAAATCACGGTCCCGGCGGCGCAAGGTGAACTGGGCGTTGTCCACGCGGTTGTAACTGGCATCAATCCCCATTGCCCGCAAATTGGCGACGAAGGGTTGAATGAGCCTGTCCAGCGTTGGCTGGTCGGACAGAAATGCAATAGACAGCACCTCGCCTTTGTCGTTGCGACGAATGCCGTCATCCCCAACAAGCCAGCCAGCTTCGTCCAGCAGTTTCATCGCCTTGCGCAAGTTGCCACGGTCATTTTGGCGGGCGGCCCGGGATTCATGCGCCGAGACGGGTTCCTGGGTCAGGATGGCAGGGTCCAGCGCGTCGCCCAGTTCTTGCAACACCTCAAGCTCGCGCCCTTCAGGCAGACCGGTCGCCTCAAGATGCGTTCCTTCCCAGAAGGAGCTGCGCTGCTGGAACAATCCATATTGCAGGCTCTCATTTGTCCATTCGAAGTTATACGCCAGCTGAATAGCTTCGCGAACACGAGGGTCCTGAAACTTTGGACGGTCAAGGTTCATGATGAAGCCTGACGCCGTCGGCACATTTCCGTCTGCCAGTTCGGCCCGCACGACAGAGCCATTCGCAATTGCCGGGAAATCATAGGCTGTTGCCCAGCTTTTTGAGTTGTTTTCCTGCCGAAGGGTAAATGTGCCCGCCTTGAACCCCTCCATCGCAGCAATGGAATCGGCGAAATACTCAACGCGGATGGTGTCAAAGTTGTTGCGGCCCACGTTAACGTTGACATCGTTGCCCCAATAATCGGGGTTGCGCTTGTAGACGATGCGCCGGTTGATGTCATAATCATCCAGAACATACGGCCCCGAGCCGATACCCGGATCCAGCCGCGACTTGTCCAACCGGCGGTTTTCAGGGTCTTCCTCGAACCATTTCTTAGAGAAAATCGACGTGGCCCCAACTTGAGAAATCCGGCCTCGGCGGGGGAAATCTGGCGAGAAGTAGAACTTTACACGATGGGTATCCAGCGCCTCGGCCTTGGGGATCCGCTGGCGAATTGCGTCGGCATAAGATTTCAGCCCTTGATCCAGCAGCAGATTATGGGAAAACACCACATCTTCGGCCGTCACCGGTGTGCCGTCGGAAAACCGCGCCTCGGGGCGGATGTTGAAGATCACCCAATCATAGCTTTCGGGGTACTCCAGGCTTTCGGCTAGCAGGCCATAATAGGCCGCCGGTTCGTCATAGGATGGAACCAGCAGGCTTTCGTAGTGATCTGCCGACCTCGCACCAGCCCGGCCCTGCCTGGTATAGGGATTAAAGCTGTCGAACGTGCCTTGCGCCGCATAGGAGAGTTCTCCACCACGTGGCGCATCCGGGTTCACATAGTCGAAATGCGCAAAGCCGTCCGGATACTTCAAATCACCGAATTCCGAGAACCCGTGTGATTTGATGATCTTTTCCTCAGCAAAAAGCTGAGTTGCAGCGGCTGCACAGAGCAATGCCCCCAAAGCTAGAATGTGAACTAAGCGTCCGAAATCCCTTGTTCGCGCTAAAGCGGTAACTCGATTGGATTTCATGTGGTTCATCCCCTGCTCGTTGACGTCTTTAATATTGTTTGCGCCAGCTAAAAGACCAGCACTGCCAGTTTCAAGTTTAGAGTGCGTGAACACTTTGTGAAGATTTACTTAGACAAAAAATAAAGCCGCTGCACGGGGCAGCGGCTTTTGAATGCGTCAAAACTGAGCGAAAGATCAGTTGATGGTCTGCAGGTAGGCAATCAGGTCGGCCCGTTCCTGCGGTTTTTTCAGACCCGCAAAGCTCATGGATGTACCTGAGATATAGGCACTGGGGCGGGTCAGGAACGCATCCAGCGCTTCGGGTGTCCAATTGCCGCCATGGGCTTGCATCGAAGCTGAGTAGCCAGTGAAACCTTTGGCTGAAGCAACCGGGCGATCCACGATTGCAAACAGGTAGGGGCCAGTGCCGTTGGCGCCGTCTTCCAGCTTGTGGCAGGCAGTACATTTACGGAAAACCCGCGCGCCCTTATCTGGGTCTGCGGCGGCCAGCATGTCTTCGAACACCACTTCTTCGCCGTCAGCGCTTTCACCGGAGCTTTCGGTTTCGATAATATACGAGGCCGTCTCACCATGCCCATCCGCATGGTAAAGCACTTCGGCACCCCATTTGGCCAAAAGCAGCACCAGGAAGGTGCCAAACAGGCCTGCTGCGGCCTTGGTAACTGTCATCGTGTCGAACATTGATCGCGAGTCCATTTCAGCTGTCTGCGGGGTGTCTAAGGCTTCCCCTTACAAGAGGCAAGGTATAGACACCGCGACTAAACGCCCAATTATCGAACTTGTTGCACGGAATCGACCAAATGACCAAACGTATTGCATTTCAGGGAGAACCCGGCGCCTACAGCCACGAGGCCTGCCGTAATGCCCGCCCCGATATGGAGGCCCTGCCCTGCCGGACTTTCGAAGATGTGATCGAATCGGTGCGCGCAGGTGAGGCTGAATTGGCAATGCTGCCGGTCGAAAACACCACGTATGGCCGGGTCGCCGATATCCACCGTTTGCTTCCCCACAGCGGGCTGCACATCATCGAAGAAGCGTTCGTGCGCGTTCACATCAACCTTCTTGCCGTTCCAGGGGCCAAAATCGAGGATGTCACCGAGGCACACTCGCACCTGGTTCTGCTACCGCAATGCGCCGGGTTTTTGAAAGAACACAACATCAAGGGACGTGTCAGCCCCGACAACGCGCGTGCGGCCCGCGAGGTCTCGGAACAAGGCGAGGTGCATTCAGCAGCATTGGCCAGCGAGTTGGCCGGCGAAATCTACGGCTTGAACGTTCTTGCCCGGCACATTGAAGACCGCGACAACAACACCACGCGCTTTCTGGTGATGTCACAGCAGGCCGACATGTCACGCCGCGGAGAACATGGCATGATCACCAGTTTTGTTTTTCAGGTGCGCAACATTCCGGCTGCGCTTTACAAGGCGATGGGTGGGTTTGCGACCAACAGCATCAACATGACCAAGCTGGAAAGCTACATGGTCGATGGGTCGTTCACTGCGACCCAGTTTTATGCCGATATCGTGGGCCACCCGGACGATCGAAACGTACAGTTGGCGATGGAAGAACTGGAACACTTCACCACGAATGTCGAGATTTTGGGCGTCTACCCAGCGGCTCAACCGCGCGGCTGAAGCGACCTCGGTTCAAATCACGGAAAAGCTTTTGCACTGGGCGCCCTCGTGCTTCCGATAATCCACAAAGCCCATCGCCGAATAATAGGCCAATCCTTCGGCGTTTGTGGCCGAAATGGTCGCATCAATGGCCGGTAGGCCACTTTCCCGTGCCGCCAAGAGCGTCGCACGAAACAGGGCACGCCCGACACCGCGCCGTGCGGCAGACGGGCGAATATGCGTTCCAATGACGCCCCACCCGACCGGAGCACCATATGGGTTGTTTTCGACCGCCCATTTCAGTGATTGAAACCCCAGGATCTGTTCCCCTTGAACAGCGACAGAACATCTGATCCGGTCGGGGTCGGCCACATAATGATCGCGGGCAAAATCAACGTCGCAGCGCTTGTTACGCTTTCCGGCCGCTGCGATGTCCCACAGTACCTCTGAGATACTTTGCGCATCCGTCAACACCACCTCACGAACACTAAAGCTATCCATCTCGTTCCCACCACAGCTTTGGGCAATCAACCACCATGAATGTGACGTTGTTCCATTTCCCGTGCAAACTCGGTCAGGCGCAACTGAAACTGTCGCCGAAACCGGGATTGCCCAAGCCTTAGTGATTGTAACAGCAGCCGCGCAGGGAGGGATTTGGCTGACAGGGACATATCAACGCTTAGACGCGTGCGGCGCTGCGACAGGGCCAAAAGCTCCACCGTCGTGACCCCGTTCATCCCCTTGCTTGCCGCTTCGAACCGCATCAGCAAAGGTGGGTCGCATTCGGCCATCTGCACAGAAATCTGACGTGGCTTTCCGCGTAACCTGAATTCTGTCTCCCAACTGGTGCCCGGAACAACGCCCAATTCGCCCGAAATCCGCCGGACGTCGATCCCGCGCCGCATTGCGATCCGTTCGAATCGGTCGAAGTCGGCCACCATTTCAAACACCGAGTTGATGGGAGCTTCGATATCTTCGCGCACTGTAAACTGCATTGTGGTTCGGGGTTCTCTCGTTTTTCAGAACAGTATTTTGTCAGTCCAATGTATCCGCAAGCCAGTTTTGCAAAAGAAAATGCGCAATCGCTCCCTTGCGGGCTGGCAGCAAAACAGGGTGTTCGCCGGCAAAGGCTTGCATCATCTCGGATTTGGTAACCCACATCGCATCTTCGATTTCGACCGGGTCGATGGTGATGTCGCGCGACAACGCCTCACCCGCGCAGCCGAACATCAACGAGGCCGGAAACGGCCAGGGTTGGCTGGACAGGTAACGGACCTCACCCACGGGCACTCCGGCCTCTTCCATCACTTCCCGACGGACTGCTGCCTCAAGCGTTTCACCCGGTTCAACAAACCCTGCCAACAGCGAATACATCCCTTCTGGCCAGCCCGGTGAACGTCCCATTAGCACTGAATCACCTTGCGTAATCAACATGATGACGACCGGATCAGTACGCGGAAAGTGCTGCCCACCGCAGGACGGGCAACTGCGCTGCCACCCCGCCTGCGCAAGTTCGCTGGCTACGCCGCATCGGGCGCAAAACCGATGTGTTTCGTGCCATGCGGTCACCGCCTTGGCCGAAGCCGCCAGTTCGGCGTCACGCGTCGACAAACGGGTCATAATCCGGCGCAGTTCGGCAAAGACATGGCCGTGGGGCAAGTCCGGGTGCTGTTGCTCTGACTTGTCGATAAAACCTCCGACACCGGACACGTCCAACCCATCGGCCTTCCAGTCCGAAATATCAAAGGCAAACACCGGCGCATCGTCCGACAGCCCCAAGAATACAGGCTGCTCGACAGAACCTCCCGGCCCGGTTTCGACCAGATTATGTGACATCGCGATCAGCCCCAACTGATCCAGCGCCTCACCCTGAACCAAAACCTTACCGCGCCACAAGAGCAGGCATTTTGCATTGGGATGCCCCCGCGCCCCCGCGACCGCATCAGCATCCCCGCGAATATGCGCCGCACGATCCAGCCCCGAGCTACCAAACGTCACATATTCCGCATTTTTCATAAGTTATCCTTAGACTTGTCCGCACAGGGCTGCCATGTCGGCCAATCAGTTGCAACGGTATTTCACCCCCAAAACCACAGGTCGCCATCGAATGAACACAGCTAAACCTTGCAATTCACTGTGATTAATCTTTTTGTTGAAAATGACTAAGTTAAAACTGCCAAAAGTAGAAATTTGAAAACTTCCCCTTCTCTGCCTCCGCAGACCGTGCAGATCCGAATACTGGCCACCACGGATCTTCATATGAACTTGAGGAGTTTTGATTACTATTCTGACACCCCTGAACCCACAATCGGCCTGACTCGAACCGCCAGCCTGATCCGTGAAGCCCGAACTGAGGCGCAGGCGGAAGACTCGGTCGCGTTACTTTTTGACAACGGCGATTCGCTGCAGGGCACACCGGTTGGGGAGCTGGCCGCAGAGCAGGCCGATAAGCCTCATGCGCTGATGCAGGCCTTTGGCGCGTTAGAGTATGATGCGATCGGGTTGGGAAATCATGATTTCGGGTTCGGTCAAGATATACTGGACAGCATCCTTTCACAGGCCCCCTGTCCAGTGGTTTGCAGCAATGTTTATCGCCCGGGCGCCAACGAGGTCTGGCAGGATCAGGCAGTTCTAACCCGCCGGGTTGAGGTCGCGGGGCACCAAGCCTCGCTAACCGTCGGCGTCTTCTCGGTCGTTCCGCCGCAGACCCGGAATTGGGAATCTCATCGGCTGGGTGATGACGTCCGGATAGACGACATCCTGACCTGCGCGCGCACTAAAGTGTCTGAGCTTCGATCTCACGGCTGCGACGTGATCATCGCGCTAGCCCATACAGGGTTGAAGTCCGTCGACCCCGCGCCCGATCTTGAAAACGCGATTATCCCTCTTGCCGCGATTGAGGGCATTGACGCCATCATCGCCGGGCACACACATCTTACGCTGCCGGGGAAATCGCACGCTGGGCTGGAACACGTCGATGCCACTGGCGGTATGGTGCATGGCACACCTGTTGTCATGCCGGGATCCGCCGGATCTCATCTTGGCCTGATTGATCTAACGTTGACTGCCACGACAGAAAAGGGCTGGTCGGTCACGGCGCATCGCGTTGAACTGCGCCCGGTATCAGGTGCTGACCCGGCACCCGAGGACCCGTCATTGGTGGCGCTATTTTCGGATGTGCATTCCGCAACACGAAAACAGGCCGAGGAAGCAATTGGGCATACGGATCAGCACCTGCACAGCTATTTCAGCTTTTGCGCCAAGGATCGCGGGCTTGCGATGGTGGCCGCATCACAGGCTTCGACCGTACGCCAGAACCTGAAGGGTACACCCCATGAAGTGATGCCTTTGCTGTCCGCCGTAGCACCTTCGAAGTTCGGTGGTCGCGCCGGGCCTCGTTTTTACTCGGACATTCCTGCGGGCGTGATGCGCATGCGACACGCGGCTGATCTGAACATCTTTCCAAACGAACTTCGTGCGGTCGCGGTGTCAGGAGAGAACGTCAGAGATTGGCTTGAAATGTCTGCGGGCGTTTTCAATCAGGTGAAACCTGGCGCGCAAACTGAATTGGTCAATCCTGATCGAGCCGGACACAATTTCGATGTTCTGTTCGGGCTAAGCTACGTTATCGACCTGAGCGTTCCGCCTCGGTTCGATGCGGATGGACACCTGGCAAATCCGGCATACCAGCGCATCTCAGATCTTCGTTTCGACGGCCACGCGGTGACGGTCGAACAACGCTTTGTTGTTGCACTGAACAATTATCGGGCCAGCGGCGGCGGGCATTTTCCGATCATACGGGGCGCCGAAATCATCAACGTTCCGGCTTTGCCGATCCAACACGCGCTAAAGGATTACCTGACCGGTGCAATGCCCGCTGAATCGCTGGAACAGGGCCCCTGCCCATTCCGTTTTGCGCCCATGCCGGGGTCCTCTGTCCTGTTGAAGACCGGCCAACAGGCACAACGTCACCTCGCAGACATCGCAGAGTTCAGCCCAACGCTGGCTGGAACGGATGCCGAAGGGTTTTTGAGCATTCAACTCTCACTGTGACGGGTTGTCATTTCTACGTGTCTTCCCTATATCGATTTTCGAGAGGTTGGCGCGGGCGAGCGCCTCGCCAACCTGGTCAGGTCCGGAAGGAAGCAGCCACAACGAGCCCCGCTTGGGTCGATGTCCAACCTCTCACTTACTTGAACCGTTAGCCGCAGGAGGGCTTTTATGATTGTAGCAAAAACCCTTTGGGCAGAGCGTTTCTGAGGCCGCCCCTCAAACCTGCCTGAACACATCACCGCTGGATGCGCCACCGCCATCCAGACGGATTGCTGTACCTGAACACAGGCAGAACAATGTCTTTTACACTTTCGGACCTGGGATGGTCCTCTCACTTTGCCGCCCAACATGCGGCCAATCCTACATGCGCTCCCTTTCGCATCACAGCCGTTCACCGTGATCGCCTGATCGGCGCAAACATCAACGGTGAAACACCTCTGCTCACCCTAAACCAGCCGACGGGCGACTTTGCCGTCGGCGACTGGGTATTGGCGGATGATCAAAACCGCGTTCAACAACTGCTGGAACGCCGCAGCCTTTTGAAACGCCGCGCCGCCGGAACTGGGGCCGAGGCCCAGTTGATCGCCGCCAATGTGGATGTGCTGTTCATCGTCAGTTCCTGCAATGCCGACTTCAATCTGGCCCGGCTGGAACGATATTTGGCTTTGGCTCATCAGGCCGGGTGCTATCCGGTCGTCATACTAACCAAGGCCGATACCTGCACCGGTCCTGACAAATACTCCAAAGCGGCCGTGTCGCTGTCTCCGTTTCTGACCGTGCTGGCAATCAATGCTTTGGATGCCATGGACGTTCAGCAAGTACTGTCCTGGTGCCCTGCTGGACAGACCGCTGCATTGGTTGGCTCATCCGGTGTCGGCAAGACAACATTGGTCAACGCCATGACTGGTCTGGATGAGGCAACGTCTGGCATTCGCGAGGGCGACGCGCGCGGGCGGCACACGACAACTGCCCGCGCGTTGCATCCGATGCAGAACGGAGGCTGGCTGGTCGATACACCCGGCATGCGGGCTTTGCGGTTGCTGGATGCACAAGATGGCGTCGATGAGGTCTTTTCCGACATTCTGGAATTGGCCCAAACCTGCCGCTTTTCCGATTGTCAGCATCAGGCCGAGCCGGGATGCGCTGTGCAGGATGCGATTTCCACCGGATCCCTTGACACAGAGCGGCTAGAGCGTTGGCGAAAACTGCGGCGCGAGGATGAGAGGAACTCGGAAACCGTGGCGCAGTCTCGTGCGCGCGACAAGGCCTTTGGTAAGATGGTACGATCGGTGATGCAGGACAAGAAATCCCGAAAAAAGCTGTAAGTACCGGCTCAGGCGATCAACCGGGGCCATATGGCCGCATTTCGGCGCGCAAATGCGCCGATGTGACCGACCTCGGCCAATCCAAAGTCTTTCGGCGACAACTGATGCCGGCGGGCTTTGGGACCGTAAAGATCGGCCAAGCGCCAAACCGCGTTCGGGGGCACCACCTGATCATCGTCCATTGTGAACAGATCGACGGGTGTTTCCGACGCAGCCCAACGGGCGTCTGGAAGGCTTTTGCCGATTTCCGGCACGTAGCTCAGCGCAGCGGTGCACCATTTGCGCCACTGCCAGTAGACACGTGCCGGAAGGTCCGAGCCGAACCCAAGTGCCTTGCCCGGCAGGTATCCCAATGCCTTAACCAGCAATGGCGGGTGGGCATACCAGAACATTGTCGCCAGTGCGCGATACGGCCAGGGGTGGTCGGATACCGTCACCAAACCTGAACAGACACAGATCATCCGGTCGATTTGTTCGATATCCGGCTGAATTGGCCCCAGCATTCCACCCACCGAATGGCCAATGCTCCACTGCTGGGCGGCGGGAAATCTGCGCCGCATTTCGGCGCGAGCAGCGGGCATGTCGATCAACGCCCAGTCAGCCATCGTGGCCTGCGAATCGCGCAGGCGCCCGCGTAGAGAGTGGCCAAAATCGCGATAGTCATAGGTCAGACAGGCCATACCCTGTTCTTCCACCAACCACCGCGCAAAATGCTGGTAATAGTCGCGCGGTACGCCTGTGGCTGCATGGACTACAACCGCCACATCAGGTGCCGAGGCAGGCATATACAGCCGTGCCGACAGTTCGGCCTCTCCGGCAGAAAACGTGAAATCTTCGGTCAAAACGACCGGAGTGTTGTCCAACATGGTGCCCTCGCAAGCATCTGAACTATTCGGTTCACATATGGCATATCGGCGCTTTTGCGCGACTAGAGTCAACAGATTTTCAAAGTGACCAAGCGTCCACTTGAACGATGGGAAACAGCCCGCTTGACTCAAGCCACCTACAACCGCTAGCGATGAGGTGATGGTTCTCGTCCTTATTTTGGGGCGGGATGAAAAGGGAACTCGGTGCGGTCCAGCCCGGCAAAGCCGGAACAGACCAAGGCCGCGACTGCCCCCGCAACTGTAAGCGGTAAGCAATGCCGAAATACCACTGGCCGAAAGGCTGGGAAGGTCGGCAAAGCAATGACCCGCAAGTCAGGAGACCTGCCATCAAAGTAAAAACCGAAATTCGGGCGGGGTGTCCGGGCAGGCCTTCAGTACGCTGAGTTCCCTGTTCCACGTCCCCCGCTCTCCGCGCGGAGGGCGCATTATGATCTGGAAGACAACGACCCACGAGTTCACCGCCACCCTGTGCCAGAAAACGGGGAAAACCTGCCCCGCATTGGCACAAATGGCTCGGGCCTTGGCCGAGGCGATGGCAACAGCACAACCAATGACGACCAGCGAATTTGAGGTGGACGGCTCCAGCGAACTGACCCATTGCGATGAGGGGTGCACCGCAAGGTTTCGCGCCAGCCCGGCCCGGATCAGGGTCTATTGCGGGGCAAACACAGGCGACTCAGCCGACACGTTGGACGAATACGCCGATATGATGTTCGGCCCTGACTTTTCCACTCTGCCTGCTGGTGTTTTGGCGGCCTTGCCTTGCGCCATGCTTCAGGCATCGGCCCTTGCACCGCGTCCATCGCATCAGGTTGTTCAACAAGCCACGGCCTGATCCTAGTTCACTGATCGCTCTGGGCCGGTTTCATGGCCCAAGCCATCTGCTCATCCGTTTCCACCGCGCATGGTCGGGCCAAGCGCAGCCGGTTTAGCGCGTGGTTTGGATCTTCGCCGCTTTCCACCATGAGCCTCAGCGCGACCATCCCCGACCGCCCACAACCGCCCCGGCAATGCACCAGCACGCGTCCACCGTCGGACAGCACCTGCCGGGCGGCTGCGCTGGCTTGGGGCCAAAGAGTTTCGATTGGCAGGGGCGGCGTGCCAAAATCCTCGACCGGAAGATGCATCCAGGTAGCGGGTCTGCTTTGAACGTCTCGACCAAAACCGCCTGCACCGACCTGCCGCATCTCGGCCTCGGTGGTCATTGAAATCACCAGATCGGGGTTCCAGTCCTGTATCACCCTCAGATCGTCCACATACCCACCGCCGCCGCCAGGCAAGGGGGACAGCGCCAAGGTGCCTGAGCCAACAGGCAGCGCGTAGATTGCAAATTTTGCCAAAGCTTAAGCTCCTACTGCCACCAGCCCACCAAATTTTGACAGCCGGTTTATCCCGCTTACAGACGCGGTCCAAACCGAAATTCCACAAAGCCTGCTGTGGACGCGGGCGGCCCGGGTCTCTACGCTGCATTTCTGACACGAATCTGACAGAGCAGACATGACCGAAACGCCCAGCCCCGCCTATCAGGTTCTTGCCCGCAAGTACCGCCCTGAAACCTTTGCAGATCTGGTTGGACAGGACGCAATGGTGCGCACGCTGAAAAACGCGTTCGAAGCGGATCGGATCGCGCAGGCCTTTATCATGACCGGTATTCGCGGCACCGGCAAAACCACCACTGCCCGGATTATCGCCAAAGGTATGAACTGCATCGGTCCCGATGGTGAAGGCAAACCAACGACCGAACCTTGTGGCCAGTGCGAGCATTGCATCGCCATCATGGAAGGACGCCATGTCGACGTGATGGAGATGGACGCCGCCAGCCGAACCGGCGTGAACGACATCCGCGAGATCATCGACAGTGTCCGCTACCGCGCCGCCAGCGCGCGCTACAAGATCTATATCATCGACGAAGTTCACATGCTGTCGACCAGCGCCTTCAATGCACTGCTCAAAACACTCGAGGAACCGCCCGAGCATGTGAAGTTCATCTTTGCGACGACCGAAATTCGCAAGGTGCCGGTGACTGTGCTGTCCCGCTGCCAGCGGTTCGACCTGCGCCGAATCGAACCCGAAGACATGATCGGTTTGCTCAACAAAATCGCCGCAGCTGAAAACGCACAGATCGCAGAAGACGCGCTTGCTTTGATCACACGCGCGGCCGAAGGCTCTGCGCGCGATGCGACCTCGCTGTTGGATCAAGCGATCTCACATGGTGCAGGGGAAACAAGCGCCGATCAGGTTCGGGCAATGTTGGGCCTTGCAGATCGCGGGCGCGTTCTGGATCTGATGGACATGATTTTGCGTGGCGATGCGGCTGGGGCATTGACTGAGTTGAGCGGCCAGTATGCCGAAGGGGCCGATCCGCTGGCCGTGCTGCGCGATCTGGCCGAGATCACCCATTGGGTTTCCGTGGTCAAAATCACGCCCGATGCCGCCGATGACCCCACCGTCTCACCGGATGAACGTGCACGCGGTCAACAGATGGCCGAGGCGCTGCCGATGCGGGTGTTGACGCGGATGTGGCAGATGTTGCTGAAAGCGCTGGAGGAGGTCTCTGCAGCACCCAACGCGATGATGGCCGCCGAAATGGCAATCATTCGTCTGACCCATGTGGCCGATTTGCCTAGCCCCGAAGAACTTATCAAACGACTACAGGATGCGCCTCCCCCCCCACCAAGCGGGGGACCTGGCGGTGGTGCGGCTGTGCCAACTCATGCACCTGCACAGGCGACGTCCTCTACGCATCTCTCGGCGCAACGCGGGCCTGCGGGGGCGCCCACCGCAGCGCTTGCCCAGGACGTCCAGACCGCGCTGGCACACTATCCAACCTTCGAATACGTGGTCGAACTGATCCGCACCAACCGGGACGTAAAACTGTTGGTTGAGGTCGAAAACGGCGTGCGTCTCGTCTCGTATTCCCCGGGACGGATCGAGTTCACGCCCACAGACAAAGCGCCGACCGATCTGGCGCAAAGGCTTGGTTCGGCCTTGCAACGCTGGACCGGAAACCGATGGGCCGTGTCAATCGTGGCCGACGGGGACGCAGCAACAATCGCCGAGGTTCGAGACGCGGCTGATCTGGCGTTGAAAGCGCAGGCCGAACAACACCCACTGGTTCAAGCTGTTCTGATGCAGTTTCCAAAAGCGCGCATCAAGCGGATCGAAACCCCGGAAGAGCGCGCCGCCAAGGTCGAAACCGAAGCCTTGCCTGAGGTTGAAGACGAATGGGATCCGTTCGAGGAGGATTGATCCGAGCGGCCAAAGCGGAAACACTCCCGCGCTGCCGGGCCCAACGGGAGGAAAGGTCTTTCCAAAGACCTTGACGACGGGCGGGAGAAGCTCTCCCCTTGTACCCTACCGGCAGCATCCGTATTTAGGCGACAAACCGATTTGCAGGAGAAAAGCAATGCTCAAAGGACTCGGCGGTCTGGGCGATATGGCCAAGATGATGAAATCCGCACAGGATTTGCAGACCAAGATGACGGACATGCAGGAAGAGCTGAACAACCTGATGGTTGTAGGCGAATCCGGTGCAGGGCTGGTGAAGGCCACCGCCACAGCAAAAGGCGAGCTGAAGGGTCTGGACATCGATCCGTCGATTTTCAATGGCGACGATAAGGAAGTTGTCGAAGATCTGATTCTGGCCGCTATCAAGGACGCGCAGACCAAAGCGGCCGAACGCTCTCAGGCAGAGATGGCGAGGCTGACCGAAAGCATGGGTCTGCCCGCAGACATCAAGCTGCCGTTCTGATAGACACTCCTGACGACCCAAAGGCCGGGCACAACTGCCCGGCCCTTTTGCAGGAGCGCACGCCGTGATTTCGAACAGCGATATCGACAATCTGATCGATCTGATGGCCAAACTGCCGGGCCTCGGCCCCCGTTCGGCTCGCCGCGCGGTGCTGCACCTGATCCGAAAACGCACTCTGCTGCTGACGCCCCTGTCGGACGTAATGCAGCAGGTGGCCGCCACCGCCCGGGAATGCTTGAATTGCGGCAACGTGGGCACCACTGATATCTGCGACATCTGCGATAGCGAGAATCGCGCGACCGGAGAGTTGTGCGTGGTCGAAGACGTCGCCGACCTCTGGGCGATGGAACGCGCTGCAGTTTTCAAGGGTCGCTATCACGTTCTGGGCGGCACGCTGTCTGCTTTGGACGGCGTCGGCCCGGACGAACTGCGCATTCCCCGGCTCAAGGATCGCGTAATGGCCGAAGGGATTTCTGAGGTCATTCTGGCCCTGAACGCCACCGTCGATGGGCAAACCACCGCCCACTACATCGCGGATCAATTGGAGGGACAGGTCCGTCTGACTTCACTGGCGCAGGGTGTGCCGATTGGGGGCGAGTTGGACTATCTGGATGATGGGACGATTGCGGCGGCGTTGCGGGCAAGGAAAGAACTGTAGGTAACCAGGCTACGGTCAGAGCGCACAGAGGTTTAACCTGAGCAAAGCTACTTTTAGTGCAATTCCACCCGAGACAGATAGAAGTCTGCCCATTTGCGGTCTCTTCCGGACAAGTAACTAATACACCTTGCGCTGCCAATGCGCCGCAGCCTTTTGTTGCGCGAACCAATAATATACACATATTCAAAGCTGTTTAGGACGTTTCGAAAGGCCTGTTCGTCATGAGACGGCTTGTCTATCCTCCATCCTTCAAAACAAGCCAGATCAACGCGCTGCCAGAAGCTTTCGGGCAGTTCACTCATCAATGCCTCGTCCAGCCCCTGTGTGTCGGACTTCCAAATCAGGCGTCGATCACTGGCCTCGTCCCCCATGCATTTATCTAACAGCCCTTCAGTTATTCTTCTGATTTTGGCGACGATGACCTGATGCGCACGGCCGGCCACGGCGTCTCGATTGAAGGAAAAATTCCCACCATTCACGCTGTCTTTGTAAAATGCCAGTTCACCGTCTGATTGCCCCAAGCCAAAGTCGAAAACCGACACCATGGGCATCGCTTTGAGGTTGCGCTTCAGATGCTCCGTATTATCCCGGCTAGGTTCAAAACATGATGCTGAAATTACCTGAGGGTAGTTGATCAAGACCTGCCGGGAAAAAAGACCGACATTCGCACCGATATCGATTAGGTGATAGGGTCCAGTCGGACAGGCTTGCCCGATAAACCTGGTTTCGTTGAAGCTCCATTCTTCATGCTGGGCGACATGTGGAAATATCGAGCCATCGGTAAGAAGAGAAATCTCATTGCCCCCTTCGAATTCACCGCGCAGGGGGCTGTTTTCTGACAGTAAAAATTGAATTGAAACGCATCTCTTGCGCAACAGTTTGGTCATTTCACGATTCATGAAATCGGTCTCCCGTCAGACACAACTACAGCTTAGGTCGCCAAACTAGACAAAAAACCTGTACCACCAAGTGCACTCCGCTTGTCACACAAAACCTTTTGGTGTGATAAGATCTTGTAGGTATCTCAGACCTAATAACCTTCCTCACCGGGAATTGCCCTGTTTTGTCCGGAGCTTTCAATGACCCGTATTCTCGCCCTCACCTTCGCCGCCTTCACCGCGACCGCCGCATGGTCACAGCAACTCATCGACAAGGGATTTGTCGAAGGTTGGAACATCATGATGGACCCCGCGCTTGGCAACGGGTGCTTGATCCAGACGATCTATCAGGACCTCTCGGTCGTGCGGCTGGGCTATGACGCGCTGGACAATCGCGGGTATTTCGCCGTCTACAACAAGGCGTGGGGCGATATCAAACAGGGCGAGAGTTATCCGATCCGGTTCGATCTGGACGGCAAAAGCTATGACGCCACTGCCATCGGCTTCAATCAGCGCGACGTGCCGGGCGCAACCGTGTTTTTCACCGACCGCAGCTTCGTGAATGCGATTGCCCAGAACAAGACCATGACGGTCTATAACCCAGCGGGTGAGACGGTCATGGCGATTGATCTGAAAGGCACTGCCAAGGCGCTGGAATACGCCCGGGACTGCCAGAACAAGAAACTCTAACGAATCGGATCAAACAGGGCGTCTTTGGCCGTACAATCGCGGATCACGTCGCGACCGCAGGGTACGGGTTCAAGGTCGCGCGACAGGCACAGGCGGACCTCTTCGATATAGCCTTGCTTGCAGGTCACAGTGATCATGTCGCGCTCAAGGCCGGGGTCGGCTTTCAGAAATGCTTCTTCCACGACCGATGCAGGCAATTTGACCGAGGCGTCCAGCTTGCGGAATACCTGAGGACGCTCAACCGCCTCATACGCCTGCCGGGACAGCGCATAATAGTCGGACGCGCTGAGGCCCGAGCAGGTCCCGTGCTTTTTCCACTGATGCCACGCCAGACCGGAACTGCCCTGAATATCCGTCATTTTGCGTGACATAGCGCGCGATGGCGGTGCCTCGGGCGTGCGGCAGAAGGCGGGCCAGCCCTGATGGTACTGAGGCCACAGACCATGCAGGATCCAGCCATGGTCATGCCGGGTGTCGCATTGATCCGATCCGCGCGCATCGCCTTCGCGGGCGCACCAGTTTGGCGACCAGCTAAGCGACAAGACGTAGTAGTCAAACTCGCCCGCTTTTTCGCCATCGCCCAGCGCCGCCATTGCACCGAAAATCCACGAAACCAGCCCCAAAACAACCCAGCGCATTCGCCTCTTCCCTTCTTGCCTTGGCGCGACTATATACGGACCAAGTTCCCCGACAACGGAAACCTGCCCCAAAAAAGGGGCCGCCGAATTCCGGCGACGGGAAAGATGTATTTATAGGAGACGGGCTGATGGCAAAACCGCTTATGGCCAAGGCAACAGCCGTATGGCTGGTGGACAACACCACGATCAGCTTCAAGCAGATCGCGGATTTCGTAGGCATGCACGAGCTTGAGGTGCAGGGCATCGCAGACGGCGATGTGGCCGCTGGCGTGAAAGGCTTTGACCCCATCGCCAACAACCAGCTGACCCAGGACGAGATCGATACCGCGCAGAACAACCCGCTGCACAAACTGAAGCTCAAGTTCAACCCTGCCGCAAGCGGCGAAGAAAAGCGCCGCGGTCCGCGCTATACCCCGCTGTCCAAGCGTCAGGACCGTCCGAACTCGATCCTGTGGCTGGTCAAGTTCCACCCTGAACTCAGCGACGGTCAGATCGCCAAGCTGGTGGGCACCACCAAACCGACCATCCAGTCGATCCGTGAACGGACCCACTGGAACATTTCCAACATGCAGCCGATTGACCCCGTTGCCCTGGGCCTGTGCAAACAGTCCGAGTTGGACGCGATCGTGCAGAAGGCCGCAGCCAAGAAAGCTGCCGAAGGTGGCGTCATGAGCGATGACGAGCGCCGCAAACTGGTCTCGACCGAACAGTCGCTGGAAATGGACGCCGCGCCGAAGATTCCGACCGCCATCGAAGGTCTGGAAACCTTCTCTCTGTCGGATGATCCTGCGGAAGAAAAAGAAGAAGAACCGATCATCGATGCGGACAGCTTCTTCAACCTGCCCAAAGGCGGTGCTGACGACGACGAAGAAGACGATCCGCGCCCCTAAAGCACAGACAGCCCCGGCCTGAACGGACCGGGGCTTTTTTACGAGAAAACCATGCTGAACGTTCTTTCCAAACTATTTGGACCGCATCGCGCCGTTTCGATCTATGCCTTCCTGAAGACCTGGGGGTTGCCCGTGGCAGGCGGTGTTGGTCTTGTTGCCGTCGCTGCTGGTTTGCTGATCTTCAACGACAGCGGCGAGCACGAGCATGAGGCATTCATGACCGTCAACGTCTTGTCAGCGACACCCATCAACGGGGACCTCAAGAACGGCGTCATTGCTTCGGTCCGACTGCCAGACGGGTCTGCGACCTCGGTCACTTCGACCGACGCTCCGGTCTCACAAACCGTTGGCACCACGGCCTGCATCGAAAAACGAGTGTATGTTGATAGTGGTGAAGCGCGGTATCGGTTCAAACTGCCGCGCCACTGCGAAACCGGATAAAAAAAACCCGCCCGGCAAGTGCACCGGGCGGGTTTGATTTTAGATCATCTGGAACAGAATGCCAGCGGTGATGGCCCCAGTGATCCCCAGCCCAAGATAGGTCGCAAAGACCCGTGGTTTGACCAATGACCAGACCGCGGCCATTGCCGGGATCGAACTGACGGCACCCGCGACCATGAAGGACATCGCGGCCCCTGCGCTCATCCCTTGTTCCATCAGGCCAGCCAGCAGCGGCGGTGCGACGTAAGAGTTCAGGTAAGCGGGCATCCCGACCAACGCGGCAATGACAATGGGTACAACACCGTCACCGCCGACAACGCGCGCGATCAGATCGGCGGGCACATAGCTGACCAACAGCGCCTCGAGCACATAGGCCAGAGCCAACCATTTCAACAGAAACAGGCTGTTGTGAATGAACTCGGACCGGAAGCGCTGACGACGCTCGGGTACCTGCCAGAACTTCCAGACAGGTTTGTCCTCTGTTTTAGGTCCGCATCCGCAGCCAGCCGGTTTGTATTCGCGCAGAGGCTGGGCAAACGCACCACCTCGCATCAGGGCACGGACGGCAAAGCCTCCAAACAGACCCAATGCGACTGCTGCAATGGCCTTGCCGATTGCAAATGGCCAACCCAATGCGCCTGCCGTGATCAACAAGGTCGGTGGGTCAATCAGTGGTGAGCTGAGCCAGAACGCCATGACAGCCGACAATGGCGCACCAAGCGCCAGCAGACCAGCAATGAACGGAATGACTTCGCAAGAACAGAACGGTGCGAGGCCGCCGAAGACCGCGGCCAGAAAGATCATCCGCGTCTCGCGCCCCTCAAAGGCGCGCGCAACCATCACTTCGGCACCTGTCGCCTTGAGGTAAGACAGCAGCAAGACGGCGAACAGAATATACTGGCCGGTATGGGCAAGGGCTTTGCCCGCAAAAGTTACAACCTCTCCCCAATTGCCGGGGTCAAGGACAGCCACAAGCGCCAGAATGGCTACGATCACTGCCCATGGGGTTTTGATCAGATCAACGGCCACCTTTGCCGGTGCCTTTGGGTTTTGTGTCAGCTCAGCCATCGTTCGCAGCCTTTCCCACTTCGTCCGCGCAGCATTCGCTAAGTATGAACTGCGCGAGGCCTCTCAATTCTTCGTAGTTTGCGCGGTTGATGGTGGCGCGCCCGATTTTCTCTTGCTCGACAACACCGCCGGCCGCGAGGAACCGCAGGTGATGGGCCAATGTCGAAGGCGCAATGCCTGTGCGGTTCTGGATTTCCCCAACGGTCAACCCAGCCTCACCAGCCCGAACCAATGTCTTGAGAACCTTCAGTCGCGCTTCAGAGCCCATGGCCGAGAATCCTGCTGCAGCTGTTTCCCACATCTGATTTCTCCATTAAACTAGATTTCTAGTTATTTAGGTGAGTCGTTCTTTTTCGTCAAGCGCCTTGTTCACGAATTCTCGAGACGAGATTAAGTCCAGATTGCCCTCACCTTAAGTCCACCCTATAAGGCGCTATGGGAATATCGGTCGACACATTCTTTCTGGAATTGAACGGACAGGGCACACTGCAGGCGCAGATCCAACAGATGATTGCCGAAGGCATCTTGTCTGGCCGGTTTCACGTTGGGGAAAAGCTGCCCTCGTCTCGTAAACTGGCGGCGCATCTGGGTGTTAGCCGGATCACGGTGACACTGGCGTATACTGAACTACTGGCCAATGACTACCTGACTGCCAAAGGCCGGTCGGGGTATTTCGTGTCGCAAAACGCGCCCGTGCCACCCAAGTATTCGCCCGTGCAAAAACGCGATGAAAATGTCGACTGGGACACGGCCCTCGCACGCAGGTTCTCGGACGGGGACGTGCTGCCCAAGCCCAGTAATTGGCGCGATTACAAATACCCTTTCATCTATGGTCAGGCAGATCGGAAATTGTTCGACCACGCCAATTGGCGTCTCTGCGCGGTCCGTGCGTTGGGTCACAAGGATTTTGCCTCCCTGACCGGGGACTACATGGATCAGGATGATCCGCTGCTGATCGAATTCATCGCCCGTCACACGTTGCCGCGCCGTGGAATCGCCGCCCGCCCCGAAGAGATCTTGATCACTATGGGCGCGCAAAACGCCCTGTGGCTGGCCTCACGCATCCTGTTGAACCGCAACCGCACGGCCGTGATTGAAGACCCTTGCTATTATGCACTGCGGGATTTGCTAAATCACTCCGACTGCAAAGTTTCACCACTGGCTGTTGACCGTGACGGACTGACTCCGGATGCGTTGCCGGATGAAACGGATGTAATTTTCACCACCCCCAGCCACCAAAGCCCGACGACCGCAACCATGCCCGTCGATCGCCGCCACGAGTTGCTGAAACGCGCCCGCGAACTGGACGCCATGGTCGTCGAGGACGATTACGAGTTTGAAATGGCCTTTCTGGGATCTCCCTCCCCTGCCCTCAAGTCAATGGATCGCGACGGACGGGTGATCTATGTAGGCAGCTTCTCGAAATCGCTGTTTCCCGGATTGCGCCTTGGCTACATTGTCGGGTCCGAGCCCTTTATCCGCGAGGCTCGCGCCTTGCGTTCTTTGGTGCTGCGCCACCCGCCGGGCCATATCCAGCGTACTGCGGCCTATTTCCTGTCCCTGGGCCATTATGATGCTCAGATTCGGCGTATGTCGAAGACCCTTGCCCGGCGACGCGAAGCGTTGGACAGCGCGGTCGAACAGTACGGGCTTACCGTTGCCGGACGCGGAATCATGGGCGGGTCGTCGCTTTGGATGTCGGCCCCCGATCGTGTGGACACGACCAAACTTGCCAAAAAGCTGCAGAGCCAAGGGGTGCACATCGAACCAGGCGCCTCGTTCTTCAATGGGTTGCACCGACCGCGCAACTTCTATCGCCTTGGATACTCGTCCATTGGCCGGGACCGCATCGGGCCGGGCGTGAAACTGATCGCGGATGCCATCCGTTCCGCCTAGCACGACTCTGGACATATCCCGCCTAACGTTCTGGCCCTAACGCCGCTTCGCCCCTTGCGCCAAAACCGTATCAAAGGCGGGTGCTGTGCCCGAACCTTTCTTCAATTGTGCGGAGAACACTCAGATGAAAATGACCACTGAAGAGGCCTTTGTTAAGGTTCTGCAAATGCACGGTATCGAACATGCGTTCGGTATCATCGGCTCGGCGATGATGCCGATCTCGGATATCTTCCCGGCTGCAGGCATCAATTTCTGGGACTGCGCCCACGAAGGTTCCGGCGGCATGATGGCGGACGGCTACACCCGTGCCACCGGCAAGATGTCGATGATGATCGCGCAGAACGGCCCCGGCATCACCAACTTCGTCACCGCCGTCAAAACCGCATACTGGAACCACACCCCTGTTCTGCTGATCACTCCGCAGGCTGCCAACAAGACCATCGGTCAGGGTGGCTTCCAGGAAATGGAACAGATGCGCATGTTTGCGGACTGTGTTGCCTACCAGGAAGAACTGCGTGACCCCAGCCGTGTCGCCGAAGTTCTGAACCGCGTCATCCTGCAAGCCAAGCGTGCTTCAGCACCTGCTCAGATGAACATCCCGCGCGACATGTGGACTCAGGTCATCGACGTCGAACTGCCCAAGATCGTCGAATTCGCAGCGACCGCTGGTGGCAACGAAGCACTGGACGAAGCCGCAGCCCTGTTGTCCGACGCCAAATTCCCAGTCATCCTGAACGGTGCTGGCGTTGTTCTGTCCGGCGCGATCCCTGCGTCCGCCGATCTGGCCGAACGTCTGACCGCACCGGTCTGCGTTGGCTATCAGCACAACGACGCTTTCCCCGGCTCGCACCCGCTGTTTGCTGGCCCGTTGGGCTATAACGGCTCGAAAGCCGGTATGGAACTGATCGCCAAAGCGGACGTTGTTCTGGCTCTGGGCACTCGTCTGAACCCGTTCTCGACCTTGCCTGGCTACGGCATCAACTACTGGCCGACCGATGCCAAAATCATTCAGGTTGACCTGAACCCTGATCGTATCGGCCTGACCAAAGATGTGACCGTTGGCATCGTCGGCGACGCCAAGAAAGTGGCCGAAGGTCTGCTGGAACGTCTGGGCGACAACGCCGGTGAAGCAGGTCGCGAAGACCGCAAGAACCTGATCGCCACCACCAAATCGGCTTGGGCGCAAGAACTGAGCTCGCTGACCCACGAGAACGACGATCCGGGCACCACCTGGAACGAGCGTGCACGTGCCGCCAAGCCCGACTGGATGAGCCCCCGCATGGCATGGCGCGCAATTCAAGCGGCGCTGCCGACCGAGGCAATCATCTCGTCCGATATCGGCAACAACTGCGCCATCGGTAACGCGTATCCGTCCTTCGAAGAAGGCCGCAAGTACCTGGCACCTGGCCTGTTTGGCCCCTGTGGTTACGGCCTGCCTGCCGTTGTTGGCGCGAAAATTGGTTGCCCGGACGTTCCGGTTGTCGGTTTCTCTGGTGACGGCGCATTTGGTATCGCTGTGAACGAATTGACCGCGATTGGCCGCGAAGAATGGCCCGCCGTGACCCAGATCGTTTTCCGCAACTACCAGTGGGGCGCTGAAAAGCGTAACTCGACCCTGTGGTTCGACGACAACTTTGTTGGCACCGAACTGGACCAACAGGTCTCTTATGCCGGTATCGCAACCGCATGTGGTCTGAAAGGCGTCGTTGCACGCACTCAGGACGAGCTGACCGCGGCCCTGAACCAGGCGATCATCGACCAGAAAAATGGCATCACCACTCTGATCGAAGCCATGATCAACCAGGAACTGGGCGATCCTTTCCGTCGCGACGCCATGAAAAAGCCGGTCCGTGTTGCCGGTATCGACGCGGCTGACATGAATACGTCGGCCGGGGCATAATCGCGTGAAGCCATTGCGCACAATTCTCGGAGCTGCCAGCAGCTCCGACAAGATCATCGCCCTCGCTGAGGGCGATGATCCACGTGTTGTTGAAGGTGCTTTAAAGGCCCGCAAGGAAGGTGTCGCGCGCATCATTCTGGTTGGTGACAAAGCCAAAGTAACTGCACTGCTGGCCAAACAGGCTGGTCAGGATGTCGACGGCATCGAAATCCACGATCCATCGGACTCTCCCCATGCCGAAACGTTTGCAGCTGAGCTTTTCGAGCGGCGCAAGCACAAGGGCATGACGCCTGAAAAGGCCGCTGAAGAAATCAAACACCGCCTGAACTATGCCGCGATGCTGGTTCATACCGGTAATGCCGACGGAACCGTCGGCGGAGCTGTTGAGACCACGTCGGCCACAGTGCGCGCCGCTTTGCAGATCATCGGCAAAGCGCCCGACGCGGCCATGGTTTCCAGCTTTTTCCTGATGCTCTACTGCCGCGATCACCACACGGTCCGCGGAGCGCACATCTTTGCCGATTGCGGCCTGGTCGTTGATCCGAACGAACAGGAACTGGCCGAAATCGCCCGGGCATCTGCCGCGTCTTTCAAGGCACTGACGCATGGGACACCCCGCGTTGCGATGCTGTCCTTTTCCACCGGCGGCAGCGCCGATCATCCGAAAGTCACGAAGGTCAGTGAGGCCACGCAGATTGCAAAGTCGGCTGACCCCGATCTGTTGATCGACGGCGAGCTGCAATTTGACGCTGCGTTCGTACCCGAGGTGGCTGCAAAGAAAGCCAAGGATTCGCCCCTGCGCGGCGAGGCAAATGTCTTTGTGTTCCCGAACCTCGACGCAGGCAACCTTGGCTACAAGATCGCGCAGCGTATTGGGGGTGCCGAAGCAATCGGCCCGGTCCTTCAGGGACTGGCGAAACCGGCCAACGACCTTTCACGCGGATGCTCCGCTGAGGACGTTCTGCACATGATCGCGGTTACGGCCGTGCAAGCAGAAACATCCAAAACCCGGACAGACGCCTCGTAAATCCGGCTAAAGCGAAATACTGTTCCGATTGATCTCTGCTCATGAGAATAATCGGATCAAAAGCCACAGGGACCAGAAATGAACCAGCCAATCATTAATACCTCTCCCAAGGTCTCTGACGAGGTCAGAAAAACAACGTGCTACATGTGCGCCTGCCGCTGCGGCATCAACGTACACATGAAGGACGGCAAGGTTGCCTATATCGAAGGCAACCGCGATCACCCGGTTAACAAGGGCGTCCTGTGCGCCAAGGGCTCGGCAGGGATCATGCAGGTCAATGCACCCTCGCGACTGCGCGCGCCACTGAAACGTGTCGGTCCCCGTGGTTCGGGCAAGTTCGAAGAGATCAGTTGGGACGAGGCCCTGGACATCGCCGTTGGCTGGCTCAAGCCGATCCGCGAGGACAACCCCGAGAAGCTGGCCTTCTTCACTGGTCGGGACCAAAGCCAAAGCTTTACCAGCTTTTGGGCGCAAAATTTCGGCACCTGTAACTATGCAGCACACGGTGGCTTCTGTTCCGTCAACATGGCTGCGGGCGGCATCTATACGATGGGCGGCGCGTTCTGGGAATTCGGCCAACCTGACTGGGATCACACCAAACTGTTCATGCTGTTCGGTGTTGCCGAAGACCACGACAGCAACCCGATCAAGATGGGCATCGGCAAGATCAAAGCCCGTGGCGCACGGGTGATCGGCGTCAACCCGATCCGCTCAGGCTATAACGCGGTGGCTGATGATTGGGTCGGGATCACTCCTGGCACTGATGGGTTGTTCATCCTGTCGATGATCCACGTGCTGATGAAGGCCGGCAAGATTGATCTGGACTATCTCAGCCGTTACACCAACGCGCCGGTTCTGGTCGACGCATCCGAAGGCCCCACCAAGGGTCTGTTCCTGCGCGATGGGAATGGCAAGCCACTGGTTGTTGATCGCAACACGGGCGAACTGACGGCGTTTGACAAACCGGGCGTCCGCCCCGACCTGTCGGCAACCTTTGAGAAGGATGGCGTCACCCATCGCCCCGTGTTCCATCTGATGGCGGAACGCTACCTCAGCGACGAATACGCGCCCGAGAACATCGCCGAGCAGTGCGGCATCCCCGCCACCCGTATCCGCGCCATCGCGGGCGAGTTGGCCCGCGTTGCTTTTGACGAGGCGTTCGAGCTGGAGCGCGAATGGACCGATTTCCGCGGCGAAAAACACACCAAGATGATCGGCCGCCCGGTTGCCATGCACTCGATGCGCGGTGTCTCGGCTCATGCCAATGGCTTCCAGACTTGCCGCGCACTGCACGTGTTGCAGATTATCCTTGGCACAGTCGAAGTCCCCGGTGGCTTCCGCTTCAAACCGCCCTATCCCAAACCGGTCGAGGCGCACCCGAGACCGCACTGCAAGGTGACCCCGAATACGCCGCTCGACGGCCCGCATCTAGGCTTCGTTCAAGGGCCAGAGGATCTGGCGCTGAAGGCGGACGGTAGCCCGGCGCGGATCGACAAGGCATTTACGTGGGACAACCCGATGTCCAGCCACGGGCTGATGCATATGGTAATCTCGAACGCACATGCGGGCGATCCCTACAAGATCGACACGCTGTTCATGTACATGGCCAACATGTCCTGGAACTCATCCATGAACACCAAAGGTGTCATGGAAATGCTGACGGACAAGGATGAGAACGGCGATTATGTAATCCCTCATATCATCTACTCCGACGCCTATTCGTCGGAAATGGTGGCCTATGCCGACTTGATCCTGCCGGATACCACCTATCTGGAACGCCACGACTGTATCTCGCTGCTTGATCGCCCGATCTGCGAAGCAGACGCGGCAGCCGACGCAATCCGCTGGCCTGTGATTGAACCCGACCGGGACGTCAAAGGCTTTCAGTCAGCGCTGGTCGAACTGGCCAACCGCTTGGGCCTGCCGGGGTTCACCAATGAAGACGGCAGCGCCAAATGGCAGGACTACTCCGACTACATTGTCAACCACGAGCGCAAGCCCGGCATCGGCCCGCTTGCCGGTTTCCGTGGTGAAAACGGCGATAAGGAAGGCCGCGGCGAGGTCAACCCTGACCAGTTGAACCGCTATATTGAAAACGGCGGCTTCTACGTGGCCCACATCCCCGAAGGCGCGGATTACTACAAACCATGGAACGCAGCCTATCAGGATTGGGCTGTCGGCATGGGCATCTATGACAGCCCGCAGCCATACCTGTTTCAGCTCTATTCCGAGCCGATGCGCAAGTTCCAGCTTGCCGCCGAAGGCCATGGCGAACGTCAGCCCCCGCAACACCTGCGGGAACGCATCAAAGAGACATTGGACCCGATGCCCATCTGGTACGAAACAGACCAGACCGGCAGCGAAGGCTTCACCGTCAACGCGCTGACCCAGCGCCCCATGGCGATGTATCACAGCTGGGGCACCCAGAACGCATGGCTGCGCCAGTTGCACGGCCGCAACCCACTTTATGTTCCGACCAAGCTGATGCGCGAGAATGGCCTGAGCGACGGTGATTGGGCCAAGGTGACCTCGCCGCATGGCGAGATCACAGTGCCGGTCATGGAAATGGCGGCCCTGAACGAGAACACCGTCTGGACCTGGAACGCCATTGGCAAACGCAAAGGCGCATGGGCGCTGCAAGACGACGCGCCCGAGGCCACCAAGGGCTTCCTGCTGAACCACCTGATCCACGAACTGCTGCCGCCCAAGGGCGATGGTCTGCGGTGGGCCAACTCTGACCCCATCACCGGTCAGGCCGCATGGTTCGACCTGAAAGTGAAGATCGAAAAAGCTGACCCACCAACGGATGCGGAAAGCCAACCGGAATTCCCACCGATTGAATCTCCGGTCGGAACTGGACCGAAGGATTTGGCATGGAAGGTAGGCAAATGACCCGATCCCTGCGTCATCTGGCCAAAAATATCGCGGGGTCTGGGGCAGCGCCCCAGTCCGCCCTCACCAAAAAAGCGGAGGCAAGGTAGTCATGACCCAGCTCCCCACATCCACCGACCGCAAGATGGGTCTGGTCATCGACCTGGACACCTGCGTTGGCTGCCACGCCTGCGTCATCTCATGCAAAGGCTGGAACACGGAAAACTACGGCGCGCCGCTATCCGATCAGGACGCTTATGGTGCCAACCCATCCGGCACATTCCTGAACCGGGTGCATTCCTATGAGGTGCAACCGGCGGAAGGTCACGCCCAGCTGATCCACTTCCCCAAATCCTGCCTGCACTGCGAGGACGCGCCTTGCGTCACCGTTTGCCCCACAGGGGCCAGCTACAAGCGGGTCGAGGACGGCATCGTTCTGGTCAATGAAAGCGACTGCATCGGCTGCGGCCTGTGCGCGTGGTCCTGCCCCTACGGCGCACGTGAACTGGATCAGGCCGAAGGGGTGATGAAGAAATGCACCCTCTGCGTTGACCGTATCTACAACGAAAACCTGCCGGAAGAAGACCGTGTTCCGTCATGCGTTCGCACCTGTCCCGCAGGCGCGCGCCACTTCGGTGATCTGGGCGATGCGGACAGCGATGTCAGCAAACTGGTCGCCGAACGCGGTGGCATGGACCTGATGCCCGAAATGGGCACCAAACCCGTCAACAAATACCTGCCGCCACGGCCAAAGGACAACGTCGAAGATCAGATCGACATCCTGGCCCCGTTGCTGGCCCCGGTCGCTGAAGAGCCCAAAGGGTTCCTTAGTTGGCTGGACAAGACCTTGGAGAAGCTCTGATGCATCCAGCACCTTCCGTCATCATTTTCACCACCCTGTCGGGTCTTGGCTTTGGACTGTTGTTCTTTTTGAGCCTCGGTCTGCCAGACGTCTCTGGCTGGGTCGCTTTTGTCTTTTTCGCCATCGCCTACGCCCTGTCCGTTGGCGGCCTGATGGCGTCCACCTTTCACCTTGGCCACCCCGAGCGGGCCTGGAAAGCGTTTACACAATGGAAGACCAGCTGGCTCAGTCGCGAAGGCTGGTGCGCGGTCATCGCTCTGATCGTCATGGGGCTTTATGCGATTGGCGTGATCTTCCTGGGCCAACGCTGGAGCCTTCTTGGCTGGATCGGTGCGCTGTTCTCGCTACTGACCGTGTTCACCACGTCGATGATCTACACGCAGCTCAAAACTATTCCCAGATGGAATATGAACCTGACTCCGGCCATGTTCCTCAGCTTCAGCCTTGCAGGCGGTGCCCTGCTGGCCGGGCAGGTCCGGGTAGCGCTGCCGCTGCTGCTGATCGCGGCGCTGGTGCAGATATTGTATTGGAAAAAGGGCGACACAGCGCTGGAGGAGTCCGGCACGGACCTGGGCACGGCAACCGGATTGGGCGATCGCGGCACCGTGCGTGCATTCGAGCCGCCTCATACCGGCACCAACTATTTGCTGCGTGAATTCGTTCACGTCGTTGGCCGTAAGCATGCTGAAAAGCTGCGCATCATCTCGTTTGTGTTGGCGTTTGTCCTGCCGGTTATCCTGCTGCTACTGCCGTTCGGCCACTTCTTTGCACTGCTGGCCGTGGCGTCGCACCTTGCCGGCGTTGCCACATCGCGCTGGCTTTTCTTTGCGCAGGCCGAGCATGTCGTTGGACTGTATTACGGAAAACGATAGGTGCTCTGCCCCCGTCGCGGCAAGCCGCGACGCCCCCGGGATATTTTGGGCCAGATGAAGTCTGGAACCGGAACAAAAAAAGGCGGCGCTCGAGGTTCGAGGCCGCCTGTTTTTCTTTTTTGAATTCGCCTTAGATAAGGCCGGCGTGTTGGAGCGCCGCGTCAATCGCGGATTTGGTGCTGCTTTCCAGCCCGGACAGGGGCGAGCGGACTTCTTCGCTGCACAGACCCAATTTGCTGAGCGCGTATTTGGCACCCACGAGGCCGGGCTCGATAAAGATCGCTTCGTGCAGGGGCATCAGGCGGTCCTGATACTCTAACGCCTTGGCGTAATCGCCGTTCAGCGTCGCCTGCTGGAATTCGGCGCACAGTTTGGGTGCGACGTTCGCGGTGACCGAAATACAGCCAACGCCACCATGCGCATTGAAACCAAGCGCTGTCGCGTCCTCGCCGGACAGCTGGCAAAAGTTCGGGCCGCAGGAAGCGCGCTGTTGGCTGACGCGGGCCAGATCTCCGGTTGCGTCCTTCACACCGACGATGCGCGGCAGTTTCGCCAACTCACCCATGGTTTCAGGGGTCATGTCGATTATAGACCGACCGGGAATGTTGTAGATGATGATCGGAATATCCGCGCAATCATGCAGCGCGCGGAAATGCATCAGCAGACCCTTTTGCGTGGGCTTGTTGTAATAAGGCGTCACGACCAGAGCTGCAGCGGCACCTACTTTCTGCGCGAATCGCACAAACCGGATGGCCTCAACAGTGTTGTTTGACCCAGCACCTGCGATCACAGGAACACGACCAGCCGAGGCTTTGACAACCTCGTCGACAACAGTTTCATGCTCTTCGTGGCTCAGCGTGGGGCTTTCGCCGGTGGTGCCAACGGGAACCAACCCGGTGGAGCCTTCCTGAATCTGCCATTCCACCAAGTGTTTGAGCGTCTTCAGGTCCAACTCGCCGTTGCTAAACGGTGTGACGAGGGCTGGCATAGAGCCTTTGAACATGACACGCTCCTTAGGTGCAGTTTGTAATTTTTACGCCTCGGTTTGCCAGAAATCTGTCTTTCTTGAGTTGAACCCGACGGCGCAAGCTTTATCCTGAATGGCTGTATCCTTGGTTGGTTGGGAAATGCAAGGGATGACACGCTTTCTGGCGTTTTTGACGGTCGTAATTCTGATTTCGGGCACACAAGTGCGGGCCGACGCCGCAGGTGATCTGCGGGCCGGTATGAATGAAATGCGCAAGGGGGACTGGAATGAAGCCCTGCGTGTTTCTGGTGCGCGGGGCTCAGTGTCTCGGGACATCATCGTCTGGCACTGGCTGCGCGAAGGGTTTGGCAGTTCGGGTGACGTTCTGGTGTTTTTGGATCGTCGTCCAGACTGGCCTGGTCTGGCTTGGTTGCGGCGCAAAAGTGAGCCCGCCTTCACTGGCGCCGACCCGGACCGCGTTCTTAAATTCTATGCCGAACAGCCGCCGCAAACCGCAGAGGGTGCATTGAACTATGCAGTCGCATTGAAGGCAAAGGGGCGTCAGGGAGATGCTGAAGCCGATATCGTCGCGGCCTGGCGGACGATGCCAATGGGCTCGGGTCTGCAAAAAGATTATCTTGAGAATTTTGGCAAGCTGCTGAAACCCCATCACGCCGCCCGTCTGGACCGGATGCTATGGGACAACCACCTTGTCAGCGCAAGTCAGATGCTACCGCTGGTCAGCGCTGATCAGCGTAAACTGGCTGAGGCGCGGATCGGCCTTCAGAAACGGCAACCCGGCGTCGACGGCAAGGTGGCGGCAGTTCCGAAATCGCTGAGTGATTCTCCGGGCCTGGCTTTTGACAGGTTCGTCTGGCGTGACAAGAAAGAGTTGGACGACAGCGCGATTGACTTGATGCTGGCGCGTTCTTCCGGCCCTGATGCGTTGGGAGAACCTGACAAATGGGCCGAAGGCCGCCGCCGGTTGGCCCGACTTGAGATGCGGAATGGGGACCAGAACCGCGCTTACCAGATTGCTGCCAATCACCACATGACGCCGGAAATGGGCTATGGCTATGCGGATCTGGAGTGGCTTTCCGGGTTTCTGGCCTTGCGGAAGCTGAATGATCCTGCGACCGCGATCCGGCATTTCCAGAACTTCTCGGACGCGGTGAAATCGCCGATTTCGAAAGGACGCGCCGGGTATTGGTTGGGTCGTGCCTATGCGGCCCATGGTGACGCCGAAAAAGCCTATGACGCCTATGCGATGGGTGCAGATTATCAATCCTCTTTCTACGGTTTGCTGGCGGCGGAGCAGATCGGGCGTCCTTTCGATAGTGAACTGGCCACCCCCCGCCGAGCGCCACACTGGAAGCAAGCTGAGTTCTCCAATTCAAGTGTGCTGGAGGCGGGGCTACTGCTGCTGAAGGCTGACGAAGACACCCTGTCTGAACGGTTCCTGACCCATCTGGTTGAAGGGTTGGACCCGGTTCAGGCCAATCAGTTGGGCGATTTGGTGATCGAGTTAAAGCAGCCGCATCTGGCCGTGATGATCGCCAAACGCGCTGCAACAGTCGGCCTGGTTTTGCCAGCCGCCTATTACCCGGTGCATCCGGTGGCCGACATGGGTTTGCCCATGGCCAAGGAAATGACGCTGGCCATTGCCCGTCGGGAAAGCGAGTTTGACCCCGTTGTGATCAGTGGAGCCGGCGCGCGCGGGCTGATGCAGGTCATGCCGGCCACGGCAAAGCTTGTTGCCAAGGAATTGGGTATCCTAAGCGGCCACAAGACGATCAAGCTGACTTCGGATTGGCAATATAATGCCAAGCTGGGTGCCAATTACCTGTCCGGTCTGGCCGCTGATTTTAACGGAAACGTCGTGATGATGGCGGCCGGGTATAACGCAGGTCCGCGTCGGCCGATGTCGTGGATGGATCGCTATGGCGACCCGCGCGCAGGTGAAATCGACGTGGTCGACTGGATTGAGGCGATCCCGTTCAGCGAGACACGCAACTACGTGATGCGTGTTTCGGAAAGCCTACCGGTCTATCGCGCCCGTCTTGGCCAACCTGCCTTGCCGATCCCGTTCTCGCAGGAACTGGTCGGGTCAACGCTGGCGTCTTTCGCGCCATAGGGTGAACAGCCCGGCCGCGACAACCAGCGCTGCGCCTATGACCACTTCGGGGCGCAGCGTTTCACCAAAGACCGAGATTCCCAGGATCGCGCTCCAGACCAGGTGGAAATAGGCGAAGGGTTGCACCGCGCTGGCCTCGGCCATCTCATAGCATTTGATCAGCAACCAGTGTCCCAGAACGCCGCTCACGCATAGCAGCGCCATCCAGGCCCAATCCGTCTGGGCCATCGGCTCCCAGAACCACATTCCCACTAGCGTCATGGCGACGGCACCACTGACGCCTGTCCAGAAAAAGCTGGTGGCGGAATTGTCCCGGCGGGACACGTAACGGGTTAACAGACCATAGACTGCAAACATGAATGCCGAGATCAGCGGTACAATGGCCCAAGGGTTAAAGACACCCACGCCGGGCTGGAGGATGATCAGAACACCGATGCACCCAACGCCGATTGCGGCCCAGCGTCGCCAGCCGACCTGTTCGCCCAATACCGGCCCGCTAAGCGCGGCGATCAACAACGGGTAGCAGATGAAGACAGCCATCGTGTCGATCAGGCCCAGCACAGTGAAACTGAACACCGCGACGCAGATCTCGGCCGCCAACAGCAGGCCACGAAATATCTGCAGCTTGAGCTGGCTCGTCTGGGTGGTGGCCTTCAATCCGCTGGGCGCACGTGCGGCCAAAGCGATGACAAAGGCGGCGAAGAACCAATAGCGGATCATCACGACCATATATGTGTTGTATGTTCCCGCTAGATGGCGCGAAATACCGTCCTGCAGTGCAAAGACGATGGTCGCCCCGACCATCAACGCAATCCCGGCGCGCGTATTGTTCTGCTGCGTCATGATTTGACCGCCCGGGTCATGTGGCGCTTGCGGCCATAACCGGGTGTGCGCGTAACAGTGAAACCGGCATCCTCAAGCCCCCGTCGCACGAACCCAGCGGCGGTATACGTCGCCGCCGTCCCACCAGTGGCCGTGTGGTCGGCGACCTGCTGCATCAGGTCTGCACCCCATAATTCGGGGTTTTTAGCCGGAGAGAACCCATCCAAAAACCACGCATCGGCGGCACCTTCCCACGTTTGTAGGGTTTGACGCGCATCGCCTTCAACAACCTCAAGCCGCAGGGTGGCCAAATCACATGTGCCGCCCTCCCATTGCGCAAGGAACCGTTCAGACCAAGGCGCAAGTTCAGGAAAGGCCGCCAGCGCTCGGTACATGTCCGCGGGCGCCATCGGATAGGCCTCAAAGCTGGTAAAGGACAGGGGCGTGGTCTGGCCGGAATTCTCCCACTCTGACCAGACAGTCAGCATGTTCAAGCCGGTTCCAAAGCCCAATTCAACAATGTGGAAGCCAGGTGCGAACCGCGCAGGCAGCTCATTGCCCGCCAGAAACACATGCCGCGTCTCTTCCAGCCCGTTCTGCAACGAGTAATACGGATCGTCGAAACGATCCGAGACCGGGATGTGATCCTCAGTCCATGTCAGTTCGGCGCGCTGGTCTGCCATCGGGGAATCCTGTAGCTAAGCGGCGCGACACTGAACAAGGTAAAGGGGAATGGCAATGGTCGATGTGACGGTGCGCGGTGCAGGGATTTTCGGCCTGTCAATTGCCTGGACCTGCGCACGGCGAGGCGCAAAGGTGCAGATCGTCGACCCTTTTGGTCCCGGAGCCGGATCCAGCCATGGCCTGGTTGGCGCACTGGCACCGCATGTGCCCGAAAACTGGAATGCCAAGAAGGCGTTTCAGTTCGACAGCCTGATCATGGCCGAACCATTCTGGAAACAAGTCGAGGCCACAGGCGGCGTCTCACCCGGATATGCGCGGCTGGGACGGCTGCAACCCATCGCCGACACCCGCACACTGGATCTTGCCCATGCGCGCGCGGAAACGGCGGCCGAGCTGTGGCAGGGTCGGGCTGAATGGCGGGTCGTCGAAACTGCAGCAGTCGGCGCATGGTGCCCGCCCAGCCCCACAGGGTTTGTTATCCATGATACACTTAGCGCACGCATGCATCCCCGCCGGGCCTGTGCGGCGTTGGTTGCGGCATTGACTGTGATGGGCGTCGAGGTCGTAGCCGACGCACCGGACCGCGGGCAGGTTGTCCATGCCACCGGCCTTGCCGGCCTGCAGGAACTGACCAAGGCGGTTGGCAAAACAGTTGGCAACGGCGTCAAGGGTCAAGCCGCATTGCTGCGGTTTGATGCGGGTAAGGTTCCACAGCTGTTTGCGGACGCGATCCATTTCATACCCCATGCGGACGGGACATTGGCGATTGGATCGACCTCTGAGCGTGACTATGACGACCCGACCAGCACGGATGCAGCTCTGGATGACGTTCTGGACCGGGCGATGCGGGCCATTCCCGTCCTGCACGGCGCAGAGGTCATCGAACGATGGGCGGGTGTACGGCCGCGCAGCAAAAGCCGCGCACCGATGCTGGGCGCGCACCCGGTACACAAGGGTCAATTCATTGCCAATGGTGGTTTCAAGATCGGCTTTGGCATGGCCCCGAAAGTAGCTGAGGTCATGGCGGATCTGGTTCTTGAGAACCGGGACGCGATCCCGAGTGATTTCAGACCCGAAGCATCACTCTGATCGCGGGACAAACTCGGAGGACATGCATTGCCGCCCATCTGGTCCGCGCACCCACATCCCTTGGCCATTCCGGCACAAGGTCGCCGTCTCAGAGTGCATTAGCGGCGATGACGCGCGAAATGAGAACTGAGCCAAGGGACCTGCCAGATCCTTGGCAAACAGCATCAATAATTGTGCCAGCAAAGGGCCATGAACGACCAGACCGTCATAGCCTTCGACATCCCGCGCGTAGTCCAGATCGTAATGGATACGGTGCCCATTGAAGGTCAGCGCCGAGTATCGGAACAGCAATGTGCTGTCGAAGGTGACGTCTCGCCTGTAGGTTTCATCGGTACGGGCCACGGGTGCCTTGGGCTTGATGTCAGTATCCGAAGGGTCAGGCCGATAGACCAGATCCTGCCATTCGCTCAGACACAATTGACCGTCCTGAGAAATCTCGTGTCGCAGGGTAACAAACCCCAGCGGTCCCGTCCGTCCGGTTTTTGTCGCCGCACTTTCAAGAACAGACCGGCGCACGGCTTTTGAGCCCGCGACCAGCGGCGCGTGAAACTGCAACCGTCCCCCGGCCCACATCCGACGTTGCAAGCCCATATCGGGGATCAGACCGCCCCCAACCTTTGGATGCCCGTCCCGCCCCAAACTGGCAGGCAACTGAGGGGACCAGAAATACAGCTGGTGAAAGAACGGCGGCAGGTGATCGCCCGCATCGAATTTCTTATGGGAACCAAGCGCAGCCAGCAGCGCGGAGGCGCGGGCCGGGTCCATCACATCTGTCTTTATATCCTCAGTCATGATGAGAGGTTATGTAGACGGATCTGCCCCGGCAAGCGGCGTCTTGATCTCAGAACCCGGCCTCCGCCCGCAGTTTCTGCATGAGTGTCCGCAGAGAACTTTCGTAACGGTCGCTCAACAATTTCCCCTGCTCATCAAACTCGTTCGAGCTGCTGGCCAGATGAATTTCTGGCCCCTGCAGGATACGAGGCTGGAACGGAACCATATAGCCGCGCAGAACCATCTGCGCCCGCTCGCCACCTGCGCGTCCTGCGGCAGCTGACATCACGGCAACCGGTTTGTCGGCCCAGGGGCGGCCATCGGTTCGACTGACCCAGTCCAAAGCGTTTTTCAGAACACCCGACGGGCCTTTGTTATATTCCGGGGTCGAAATGATCACTGCATCAGCCTGCGCGATCTGATCGGACAAAGTTTGCACTGCGGCAGGAATGCCCTCGCCATCCTCAAGATCACCATCATAAAGCGGCAGGTTCAGATCGGCTTCGATATGTGTCCCCGGCTCGAACAGCCGGGCCGCTTCGCGCAGCAATTTGCGGTTGGTCGCGCTTTGGCGCAATGAGCCGGACAGGCTCAGAAGTATGGGGTCAGACATTGGGAAACTCCGGTTCGGGTGTTTCCCAATAGCTAGCGTAACTTTCGCGCGCACCAAAGACCGGATGACGCGCAGTCAATGTGCGAAAAATGGGCACCCGAAAGTGCCCATTTCATTATGTGTTTCCGTTCGGAATGATCTCGATGTCGACCCGGCGGTTCTGGGCCTTCCCCTCGGGCGTCAGGTTAGAGGCAATCGGGCGGTTTTCGCCCTGGCCGATGGTTGAGATGCGTGCACCACTTACGCCATTGGCTTGAAGAATATCGGCGACAGACCGCGCGCGGCGTTCAGACAGACCCTGATTATATGCGGCGTCGCCGTCGCTGTCGGTATTGCCGATGACCTGCACGTTCGAGTTGGGGTAATTCACCAGATTCTGCCCCACCCGGACCAGATCGGCCCGCAGTGCCGGGCGCACGGTCGCGCTGTCGGTGTCAAAGGTGATATCATTCGGGACGGTCACAATCAGTCGGTCGCCAGCGTTGGTAACGATGATGCCCTGATTGGCCAGTTGCTGACGCAGTTCTGCTGCTTGTTTGTCCAGTTGATTGCCGATCAGGCCACCCCCTGCCGCACCGATCGCACCGCCTGCCACCGCGCCCAAAAGCGGATCAGATCCATTGGCAATCGCGCCGACACCCGCGCCGATCAGACCGCCGAGGAGTGCACCCTGCTTGGCGTTCTGGTTCGGGTCCGAGGGCAGGTTCAATGTGCCGGGGTCCGTACAGGCCCCCAAAAACATGGCCGAACACAGCCCTGCGGCAAGAACACTCTTGGAAATCGTCATGAAATCACCTTCTGCTCTGGGGCCCGTTCACCGAACCCGCTTTGTTTGGCGCAGTATATCGCGTTACCTTATCTTAGGCTCAAGCAACAATCGGGTGAAGTCGGCAAATTACCGCCGTTCAACAGGATCCAATTGTTTCTGGTCTTGCCAGATCGCTCGCAGAGGCTCCCCCTGCCCGCAGAAATGATCGTCTGTCACGTCGCAGGCCCAGATGCGATCCGTACGAAAATGGCGAAACCCATTCCTCAGCTCGCACCACGCCGCCAACATCGTGCATTCGATGTGGTAGATCAGGGCGACGGGTCTGACGACCCGCTCGGTTCGCTCACCTTCGGCGTTCACATAGGTGATGCGAATTTTGCGTTCAGAGCGGATGGCCTCGCGATAGTTTACGACAGGCACGCACCCCTTGGCCGGATCGTCCATCGGCGCACCCCATGGGGCGACTTGCAGCCAATCCGCAGGCGCGCGCAAAGCGTCGATCTTGCGGCAAACACGGTCCGCAGCTTGTTGCAGGGTGCTATCCCCGGTGCGCGCCAGCATCGACAACCCGACCCACAGCGCCTCGACCTCTTCAGCGTCGAAATTCAAGGGTGGCAGGTCATATCCCCGCCGCATCAAGTATCCCACGCCGGCTTCACCCTCGATCGGGGTTCGCTGTGCCTGCAAAGCGGCGATATCGCGATAGACGGTACGCGCTGACACTTCCAGCTTTTCTGCCAGTGCCTCCGCCGTCACAGGCATTTCGGCCGAACGCAGGATCTGGATGATTTCAAAAAGGCGGGTTGAGCGGCGCATAAGGTTCTCCGGACGGTCTGCTGACATCCTAGCACACCCCACTGACAGGGTGGTGTCAGGAGTGATCTGCGATCTTTGGAAAACAAACCAAAGGAGGTCGACCATGCCATACCTCGACAATCACGTGATGATGACATTGAAACTGGACCGCTGGGCGCAGGATCACACTTTGCGCGCGTTCGAGATCGAACGTGAAATTATGACTGCCCGTCAGCCCTGCGCACCGCGCAAACGGACCAAACGGTTCTCGCTAGGCAACCTCAAGATGCTGTGGACAAGCACGGCCTGAGGTCAGAAATCAGCCGGGGCGCGGAATTTCATCGAAACTCCGCCCTCCGGGCTTTTCAGGCGCAGTTCCTCAGAATGCAGCATCAGACGCGGGAAATCGCGCGCTTCGCCCTCGGCGTAGAATGGATCGCCCAGAATCGGGTGGCCCAGCGCCAGCATATGCACGCGCAGCTGATGCGACCGGCCCGTTTTTGGGAACAATCGGACGCGCGTTGTCTCACCTTCGAATTTCACAAACCGCCAGTCAGTGACGGCGGGTTTGCCAGTCTCGTGACATACCATCTGGCGCGGGCGGTTGGGCCAATCCACGATCAACGGCAGATCGACGGTTCCTGACTTTTGCTCGATGCGCCCCCAAACGCGCGCAACATAGGTTTTTCGGGTCTGGCGCTTTTCAAACTGCATGCTCAGATGCCGCTGTGCGTGCGGTGACTGGGCAAACACCATGACACCCGAGGTATCCCGATCCAACCGATGCACCAGCAAAGCCTGAGGAAACGCCGCCTGCACGCGGGTCAACAGGCAATCGGCCAGATGCGCGCCACGCCCCGGCACAGACAACAACCCCGAGGGCTTATTCACCACGATCAGCTGTGCATCCTCATGCAGCACATCCAACGGCGTATTCGGGGGATCATAGGTCTCGCTCATGCGCGCCTGCCTATCGCACGGCGTAGGTTCCCGCAACGTCGGGCTTGCCTGAACGGATCGGTTCAGCAACTCTCAGACCCAAAGCGGAGGAGAACCCATGCACCCCACAATCGAGCGCATGCAAGACGTTGTCGCCAAGGGCGATGAAACCCTGATCCACGAATTGCTGGCCGAAGACGTACGGTTTTCCCCGCCGACTTACTACAGCACCTGGACCGGACGCGAACCGGTGGCGGCTGTTCTGGGTCACGTGGGACAGGTGTTTTCCGACTTCCGCTATCGCCGAATTATGGGTGAAGGCAAGGATTGGGCGCTGGAGTTTCAATGCAAGGTCGGGGATCTGGACGCGGTCGGCGTCGATCTGATCACGTTGAACGATGAGGGTTTGATCCAAAACTTCGAAGTGGTCATGCGTCCCTACAAAACCATTGGCGCCCTGCGCGAGGCGATGATGGCTCGGGTTATGACGGACGCCCGCTTCCTCGAATACAAAAACGCGCTCAGCTAACCATGACTGCCCCGATTGCCGCCGATCAGATATTGCGTGTCCCACTGTTGCCGGTTCTGGCAGCACAGGCGATTTCCGTGCGTCGTAACGCTCAGCTGCTGCCCGAACCGTCCGGCCCGCGCCAAGGGCGCGAAGGGCGCGGCCCCCGGTTGCGGCTGCTCATCGCTGGTGACAGCTCGGCCGCGGGTGTGGGGGCTGGGCGACAGCAACAGGCACTATCGGGGTTTCTCGTGGCGCGGTTGGCCCGCCATTACAGCGTGGAGTGGCGACTGGAAGCGACGACGGGCCACACAACACAGGATACGCTGGAACGATTGAACCACCTTGAAGGCAGCTATGACGCCGCCGTGACAGCCTTGGGTGTAAACGACGTCACGCGTGGAGTATCCCGGCAAAAGTTCACGGCTTTGCAGACCCAACTTCTGGATCATCTGACGAGCAACCTGGGTGTTCGACGTGTCGTGGTTACTGCCGTGCCACAAATGAACCGTTTTCCGGCCCTGCCCCAGCCGCTGGCCTGGGCACTGGGGCGACAGGCGGCCCGGTTGGATCGGGGTTTGCAAAAGGCCGCTGCGACATTCCCGCAAGCCCGGCACCTGTCATTGGAGTTTCCGGATGACCCGGCACTGGCTGCTCCGGACGGATATCACCCAAGCCCCAAAGCCTATCGCTTGTGGGCAGAGGCCGCGGCCGACTTATTGCATCAGCGCTGACCCCGCATCTGACGGATCATCGGGATCGTATAGACCACCAAAGCCGCCCAGATCAGCGGGAAGGCGATCATACGGCCCCGATCGATCTGTTCCCCAAACACGGTAATCGCAGTGATAAAGATCATCGTCGGCGCGATGTACTGCAGGATTCCCATTGTGGACAACCGCACCAATTTGGCCCCGTTGGCATAGACCAGCAGCGGAACAGCGGTGACAATGCCGGCACAGGCCAGCAGCATGGTGTCCCCAGCGGCAGCGCCAAAGTGGCCGGTTCCTTTTGCCCCCAACCAGGTGATGTAGACCAAGGCTGGGATCAGCAGGATCAGAACCTCAAGCAGAAAGCCCTGATTGGGGCCGATGGGCAGCGAGCGTTTGAAGAAAGCATAAAACCCCCAACTGACCGTCAGGGCCAGCGCAGCCCACGGCAGCCGACCCGCTTCGACGATCAATACCAGCACACCCAAAGCAGCTAACCCCACCGCCGCCAATTGCGTACGATTCAAAGGCTCACGTAACAGGATTGCCCCTAGCGCAATGCTGAACAGCGGGTTGATGTAATAGCCCAACGCTGCGTCCAATGCGTTACCGCTGGCAATCGCCCAGACGTAAATGGCCCAATTCACCGAGATCAAAGCCGCAGTCAGACAGGCCATGCCCAGCATTTTCGGGTTTTGTAAGGCAGCCTTCAAATCCCCGGTTCGCCCTAGCGCCACCAGCAACAGTCCGGCCACAGGCACCGACCATACAATCCGATGCGCCACGATCTCGACCGGCCCGATATGCGCCAGAGCTTTCATGTAAAGCGGCAGGAAACCCCATAGAACGTAGGCGGTCACCGCCAGAGCCAATCCTTTTGGCGTGTCCTCATTCTGGGGTGATGTTGCGGCGTCCGCCATCATGGATCTCCGGATGATACCGTTTGTCTATACGGCTGTTCCGGAGGGTTTGGAAACTGCGAAAACCGTGAACGGTCGCATCAAGAAAATTGATATGTACCAAGAAAACGGGGCGCCACAGCGCCCCGTGTGTCGAACCTTGGCGCTAAACTTTAACGCGCTCGGATTTTGGGTCGTACATCGGCTTGAGCGACGCCTCGGCTTTGACTTTGACGCCGCAAACATCGATCTCGTAGGTCGAGGCCAAAACGTCAGCGGCCTTTTCGCCTTCACAGGGCACATAACCCAGACCGATCGCACCGCCCAGCGTGTGGCCATAGTTGCCCGAGGACAGATAGCCAACATACTCGCCATCCCGGATGATCGGTTCGTTATGGAACAACAGCGGTTCCGGATCGGTCAGCTTGAACTGAACCAGGCGGTTATGTGGTCCGCTTTCCTTGCGCGCGATCACCGCCTCACGCCCGATGAAATCGCTGACCTTGTCGACCTTGACCGCAAAACCAAGCCCAGCGTCGACCACATGGTCCTCACAAGTGATGTCGTGGCCGAAGTGGCGGAAGCCTTTTTCGATCCGGGCGCTGTCCATCATATGCATGCCGCACAGTTTTAGCCCCATGTCCTGTCCGGCCTCGTGCAGGGTTTCGAACACATGTCCCGCCATGTCGGACGAGACATAGATTTCCCAACCAAGCTCACCGACATAGGTCACACGGTGGGCACGGGCCAGGCCCATGCCGATCTCGATTTCTTGTGCGGTGCCGAACGGGTTGGTCGCGTTGGTGAAGTCGTTGGGCGAGACCTTTCCAAGCAGCGTACGCGCATTTGGACCCATAATGGCCAGAACACCCTCACCCGCTGTAACATCGGTGACGACGACGTTGAAGTTGCCCGCATGGCGCTGCATCCAGGTCTGGTCAGCCAAACGGGTCGCTGCCGGGGTCACCACCAGATAAGCGGTCTCGGTCAGGCGGGTGACGGTCACGTCCGCCTCAATCCCGCCTGCGCGGTTAAGGAACTGAGTATAGACGATCTTGCCATTCGGGACCGAGTAATCGCCGCCACCGATATAGTTCATGAATGCTTCGGCATCGGGGCCGTCAACGCGGATTTTGCCAAAGGACGACATGTCATACATGCCGACATTCTCGCGCACGGCTTTATGCTCGGCAGACGAGTTCTCGAACCAGTTCTGGCGTTTCCAGCTGTACTGATACTCGCGCTCCTGCCCTTCATTCGCGAACCAGTTGGCACGTTCCCAACCCGCCAACTCGCCCATGACCGCGCCCTGTTCTAGCAGGTGGTGGTGGAATGGGGTCCGACGCACGCCGCGCGCAGTGGCCTTTTGGCGATAGGGGTAATGGTCGGCATAGAGCAAACCCAGAGTCTCTTTCGAGCGCTCAAACAGGTACTGCTTATTGCCCTGGAACGGCTGCATCCGGCTGATGTCCACGTCTCCCAGATCGAACGGTTTTTCACCGCTATCCATCCATTCGGCCAGCGCCATGCCAGCGCCACCGGCGGACTGGATGCCGATCGAGTTGAAGCCCGCCGCGACCCAGACATTGTCCATCTCAGGCGCGAGGCCCAGATGATAGGCGTCATCGGGGGTAAACGACTCGGGCCCGTTGAAGAAGGTGTGAATACCCGCTTCGGCCAGCATCGGCATACGTTCACACGCAGCTTCGAGGATCGGTTCGAAATGGTCGAAATCCTCGGGCAACTGGTCGAATTCAAAGGTGTCAGGAATACCGTCCATCGCCCAGGGCTTGGCATTCGGTTCAAATGCACCCAACAGGATTTTGCCTGCGTCCTCTTTGTAATACGCGCATTCATCGGGAACGCGCAGAACCGGCAACTGGGTCAAACCGTCGATATTTTCGGTAACGATGTAGAAGTGTTCGCAGGCGTGCAACGGCACGTTCACGCCAGCCATCTGGCCGACCTGATGCCCCCACATACCGGCGCAGTTCACCACCATGTCGCATTCGATATGACCCGAAGCGCTGCCGTCATCTGCGACCCAGTCAACGCCGGTTACCTTGCGGCCCTGCTTGACGATGTCGGTGACTTTCACACGTTCTTTGACGATACCGCCACGCTGACGGGCGCCCTTGGCCAATGCCAAGGCGATGTTGGCCGGGTCACCCTGACCATCCAGCGGTAAGTAAACAGCACCCTTCACGCCTTCGAGGTTGATGTGGGGATACAGCTCCTGAACACGTTCATTCTCGATTTCTTCGACCTCGACGCCGAAAGCGCGCGCCATGGCCGCCTGACGGTAGATCTCTTCTTTGCGCTCTTCGGTTAGCGCAACAGTGATTGATCCACAGCGTTTAAAGCCTGTGGCCACACCGGTTTCTTCTTCGAGCGAGCCATAGAGTTCCTGGCTGTATTTCGCCAGCTTTGTCATGTTCGCCGTTGCGCGCAGCTGAGCGATCAGACCCGCCGCATGCCAGGTCGTGCCGCTGGTCAGCTGCTTACGCTCCAGCAGGACAACGTCTTTCCAGCCTTTCTTGGTCAGGTGATACGCCACCGAACATCCGATGACACCGCCACCGATAATGACAACACGGGCCTTGTTTGGAAGATCAGCCATTCTCATGATTCCGCTTTATGAGTTTCCACCCAAAATGACACGAAAGAGCGACACAGAATGCACGAAAAACGTCAGCCCATTTGCAAAAATCAACGTTGTTTGACTTGCCGTTTTTCACGCCTCAGCACAAAGGGTGTCACGCCGAAAAAGCTTTTGTAGACCGACGAGAAACCGTTGGGAAACCCGCAGGCCAGTCCGATTTCGCGCACGCTCATCGTAGTGTTCAGCAGAAGGTTATTGGCCTTGGCCAGCCTCATCTCGCGGTAAAAGCCGTTTGGTGTGGTTCCGAAATAGTTCTTAAACTTCCGTTCCAGCGATCGGTTCGAAAGCTTTAGCGCTTCGACGATTTCGTTAATCGGCAGCGGGTCTTCGATATTGGCCTGCATCACCTTGATGCATTGGTCCAGCTTGGCGTCACCTGTAGCGGTGGTCTTTGATCCGGAAAATGGCTGGAGAGACGAGAAATCCCGGATGTTCTCGTGCAGCATGATGTCGGCCACCGTCATTCTGGTTGGCCCGGAAATATGACGTCCGATCACGGCCAGCGCGACATCGGTAGTGGCCTCCATCCCGGCGCAAGTCACCACGGCGCCCTGTTCTGTTGCAATCGACAGTTTGGCTTCGAACTGGGCGCGGCGCTCACGCAGGAAGGACGCGTTTTCCCAGTGGGTCGACATGTCCTCGGTCCCCTGCTCGTCGATATAGCGGCTTGCAGCTTCGGACAGCAAAAAGACCTGTGCACCGCGGAAAGTATAATCCGACACAACACGCCCCAGCGACAGATCAGGATGATCGGGGTCGGAATTTCCGATGACGAACAAATAGTCCGCGTTGGGTTGCGACGGAATGCGGTCGGTCTGGATCGTCGCCTCGCTGCTGCTGGCGACCGGGCCACCCCTCAGAGAGCGATAGGCATAGGTGAATGGCGGGCTCGGACAAACGCGGTTGGCCAACCGCAGCACCTCAACCAATGACGCCAGTTCCAGCAGCACATAGCCCGGCGCGACAACGATGTCGAAATGTCGCTGCGCGTTAGAAGCCGGGAGGTTCGACGGCGATGGCATCACTTTCCTCTCAGACAATCCGGTGCCCGGCGGACCGCAATCGATCGGCAAGGACCTCTATGTGATCCGGCCCGACTTCGCAGCATCCGCCAACAATCGTTGCCCCCTGCGCTACCCATTCCATGGCATGATCGGCATAAGCCTCGGGTCCAAGATCGTGGCGCTGTGTCAACACGTCGACAGTCGGCGCGTCTTTCAGGAAATCCTGTGCAATCCCGGTGAACCCATTTGCATAGGCCCCAAATGGCCGCCCCATCGTGGCTATAACCTTGAGCCCGGCAGGAATGGCCTCGGGGCGGGAACAGTTTATCAGAACAGCGTCAGGGTTAAACCGATCCACAAGAGGCGCAATATCGGCAAGCATTTCACCAGATCGCAGCCGTGTTCCGTCATCATCCATCACAGAAAGCGCCAGCCAGACCGGTTTGCCTGCCTCAGCCGTACCACGCAGGGCCCCTTCGGCCTCTTGCACCGAGGAAACGGTTTCGATCAGGAAAAGGTCGACGTCATCGGACATGAGGGTAACTAACTCGGCAAACTTTTCGGCGGCGTCTTCCACATCAGGATTCAGATCGGGGCGATAAGACGCCAGCAAAGGACCCAGCGCCCCGGCGATGCGCCCGGAACCGCCAGCGCGCGCACGGTTCGCCTGAGCAACCGCAGCATGGACCAGGTCGGGCAATTGATCCTCCATATCCAGACGCTCCAACCGAGAACGATGGACCGCGTAGGTATTGGTCGTCGCAACCGTCGCGCCACGGCGGAAATATTCGGCGTGTACCTCTTCCACCAGTTCCGGGTGGTCGATCATCACGCGCGTCGACCACAGCGGCGTGGGCTTGTCCCCGCTGCGTTTGACCAGTTCTTGCCCAATCGAGCCATCCAGAAGCGTGATATCCGCCAATTGCCAACCTCCCTACGGAATTAGAACGAGTTTTCCCGGCAACGCCTTGGACTGAAAGTCCTCCTGCGCCTTGGCGATGTCTCTTAGTGAATAGGTCTTGGAAACCAAAGGCTTGATGCGGCCCGCATTCATCATCTCGACAAGGCGGCCAAAGACTTCAAATGCCTGATGTGTGCAGCCGTGAATCGTGATGTCGCGCAGGTAGATCTCACGCAGGTCAGCCGAAACGATTGGTCCTGCGATTGCCCCGGAAACGGCATAATGACCGCCGGGTTTCAGAGCTACGATCAGGCCGGGCCAAGCCGGGCCTCCGACAACGTCGATCACGACGTCGAACATGTCCTTGGGCGGCGGCGCGTTGCGGTCAAAGGTGTCCACGGCCCCCTGCGCTTTGACCACCTCGGTCTTGGTTGATCCCGTAACGCCCCAAACCGTCGCCCCGCGTAGAGACGCCAGTTGCACGGCGGCAAGGCCCACGCCGCCTGAGGCACCGGTAATCAGCACCTTATGCCCAGCGGTCACGCCAGCACGGGTTAACAGGTTCTCGGCCGTGCCAAATGCACAGGGGATGGCGGCGATTTCGACATCTGACAGGGGTGAGGCCGTCACGTCATACAGGTCGCCGGCCTGAACCAGACAGTATTGCGCAAACGCGCCGTCGATTTCAGAGCCTAATGCGATAAAGCCAGTCGGATTGCCGGGACGCGGGCGTGGCAAGTTGATCGGGCAGGTCACCCGTTGCCCGGCTTGAAACCCGGTCTCTTGCCCTGCCAATTCGACTATCCCACACAGATCGCCACCCTGAATGCGCGGAAACGCCAACGCACCTCCCCAGCCTCCGGCATCAACATCCTGATCAACGGCGTCCGTTGCCCCGGTCACGTCCGAGGAATACCAACCGACCCGTGTATTGATGTCGGTGTTGTTTACCCCTGCGGCCGCGACCCGAATCAGAACCTGCCCCGAACCAGGCGTTGGGACCGGAATATCCTCGCACCATTCCAGCGCTTCGGGACCGCCGTGGCGCGTCAGGTAAACGCCGGACATTTTCGTGGGCGTGGTCATCTTCAGGCCCTGTCTTCCGGATGGGCTGGAACCGGCCCCATCGACACAATGTCGAAACGCGCGTTCAGCTCGGCCATTTTCGCCTCATCTGCAAAGTCAGCCTCGGTCATCGTCGCCAGTTCGGCCAGAAACCCATCGAACCCCGAGGGCTGAAAGATCATCAGCATTCTGGCGGGCGCGCCATCGGCGACACGACACGCATGGGGTACTCCGGGCGGGACATGCATGGTTGTGCCCGGAGTACAGCGATGCCAGTCGCCATCAACGTAGAAATCCACCGCACCTTCCAGAAAGTAAAAAGTCTCAGCGTGGGTGTCATGGCGATGAAGGCCAAGCGCGAAGCTGGCCTTCAGATTGTCTTCCATGAGCGTGTATGCGCCATCGGTGTCCTGACCAGACACTTTCACAAAGGTGTGGTCATTTTCCCAGTCATAGTTGGGACCCTCACCGGGTCTCAGTTTGGCGTATCGTTTGCTCATAGCGGTCTCCGTGAGAAGTTAAGCGCGCAACCGCTCGTTCTCAGGATCCCAGAGCGGCTGATCCTGCTCTACCACGGCGCGGCACTTTTGGCCGTAGATTTCGACTTCAAGCTCGGTGCCGGGGTTGGCAAGCTCGGCCTTGACCATGCCCAGCGCGATGGACTTGCCGACGCGGTAACCCCATGCGCCCGAAGTGGTCTCGCCCACGATCTCGCCGTTCTGCCAGATGCAGGACATGTAGGGCGCGTCGCAGTCTCCTGCATCCACTGTAATGGTCACAAAGGCCTTTTTTACGCCCTGCTGCTTTTCGTTCAGGATCGCGGCCTTGCCGGGGAAGTCCTGCGGCTTGTCGAGTTTGACGAACCGCTCCAGCCCACCTTCCAGCAGAGAGTAGTCGGTCGACAGGTCACCCTTCCATGCCCGATAGCCTTTTTCGATACGCAGTGAGTTCAGGGCATACATCCCGAACGGCGTGGCACCGGCGCCGATGATCGCGTCATAGATCGCAGGCATATGCTCGTTCAGGGCATGCACTTCCCAGCCCAGTTCACCGGCAAAAGAGACGCGGATCAGGTAGGCGGGCTGGCCAGCTACGGTGGCGGACTGGTGGGTCAGCCAACCAGTGGTCAGATCGGCGTCCGTCAGGTTCGACAGGATCTCGCGCGATTTCGGGCCCGTGACGATCAGAGTGTCACGCGAGGTTGTCACGTCCTCGATCGACACACTGGCAGGCATTGCGTTCATCAGGATGTCACGGTCATGCCATTGCGCAGTGGCGGCGGTGATCATGACGAATTCGTCCTCGCCCAGACGGATACAGGACATCTCGGTCAGAATGCGGCCACGATCATCAGAGACATAGATGAGGTTCATCCGGCCAACCTTTGGCAGCCCTCCGGTTGCGAGACCGCGCAACGCCTCAGCGGCGCCCTCTCCCTTGACCATGAAGCGCGAGAAGCCTGGCAGATCCAGCACTCCACAATCATCTCGCACGGCCTCGCATTCTTCTTGGATCCGCTGCTCCCACGGGCCGGACCTACCCCAGGTATGGGTGGCATCAAGCGACGTGTCGTCGCCCGGCTTTGCGAACCAGTTGGCGCGCTCCCATCCGTTATAGGCACCCATCACGCCGCCCAGCGCTTTGACCTTGTCATGCACCGGCGACAGTTTCTTGTCGCGTGCGGCAGGCCATTCGTGATGAGGGAAGTGCATGGCGTATTCGTTGCCATAAACTTCCAGACCTTTCTGGTTGCAGTAGTCCTGATCTGTGTAGTCGGTGTAGCGGCGCGGATCGACGGCCCACATGTCCCATTCGGTCGCGCCATCGACGATCCATTCGGCCAGCACTTTGCCCGCGCCACCGCCCTGCGCGATGCCGAAAGTAAAGGTGTGCGCTTCGAACGCGTTTCTAACTCCCGGCATCGGGCCGATCAGCGGCAGGCCATCCGGTGCATAGGGGATCGGGCCGTTGATGACACGGCCAACGCCCGAGGTTGCCATCAGCGGAACCCGCTCCATCGCGTCAGTGACGATATCCTCGATGCGGTCCAGATCATCGTTCCACAGCTGGAACGAGAAATCCTCGGGCATAGCATCGTCTTCAGTCATCCAGTGGCCCTTGCAGTTAGGCTCATACGGACCAAGGTTGAAACCATTCTTTTCCTGCCGCAGGTAGTACGAGATATCCACGTCGCGCAGCAGTGGCAGTTTCTTACCACCGTTCGCTTTGGACCATTCTTCAATTTCTGGAACTTCGTCCGTCAGCAGGTACTGGTGGCTCATCACCATCGCGGGAACTGTGCGGCCGCCAAAGGGCTTGAACCACTCTCCCACGCGCTGCGCGTAATACCCAGCGGCGTTCACAACATAGTCGCAGGCTATATCGCCTTTGTCGGTGTGTACGGTCCAGGTGCCGTCGTCGTGCTGAATTACGCCAGTTGCCGGGCAAAAGCGGATGATCTTCTGGCCCATGTCACGGGCACCCTTGGCCAGTGCCTGTGTCAGCTGCGCCGGATCAATATCACCATCGGTGGGATCGTACAGAACGCCTTCAAGATCGTGCGTCTCCAGGAAAGGATAGCGCTCTTTAGCTTCTTCCGGGGTCCACATCTCCATCGGGATGCCTTGATAGCGTCCCATCGCCATGGCGTGTTCGAACTCTTGCATCCGCTCCTTGCTGTGCGCAAGACGGATCGAGCCTGAAACGTGGTAGTTCATCGGATAGTCGACCTCTTCGCCCAAACGCGAATACAGCTCGGTTGAGTACCGCTGCATGTTCATGATCGCCCATGAATTCGAGAAGGTCGGAACGTTACCCGCCGCGTGCCAAGTCGAGCCAGCGGTCAGTTCGTTCTTTTCCAGCAGAACACAATCAGTCCAGCCCTTCTTGGCCAGATGGTACAGCGAGGAGGCCCCCACCACACCGCCACCGATAACAACCACGCGGGCTTTTGTCGGAAAATCGCTCATTGGTCTTGATCCTTGTTACTGTGCCCGTTGGGGCAGATCGTCTGTGATGTCGTAGTAATCGCCCTTGTCGGCGACAAAGATATGCTTCGAGAGCGTTAGACCCGTGGGCTCGCTGAGCGCACCCATGGAAATTGAAATCGTGTCCTCGTCATTGTGCTGCCAGAAGAGGAACGAGCCGCAGGAACGGCAGAAACCGCGGCGGGCGGTGTCCGAAGCGCGGAACCAAGTCAGCGTATCGCTGGCGGTGAAGCTCAAGTTATCCTGATGTGTCCAGGTCGAAGACCAAACATGGCCGGACTGCTTGCGGCATTGACCGCAATGGCAGGCCGAAGGCTGTGAAAGCTCTCCGGCAATCGTGAACGCGACTGCGCCGCAGAGGCAAGAACCGTTTTGCATCTGATTACCCCCTAGCTGCGGGCGTGGAGCTGGCACCCAGCAACACGCCATAGATGATGAAACAGGCGGCCATGACACGACGCACCCAAGTGTTGAAAACCGCTCCCAGCGCCGCTTTGCCCATCAATGTGCCCATCAGGGTGAACCCGGTATAGCTGAGCGTGGTAACGACCAGCGCCGTGGGCATGATGACGACCATCTGCTGCCAGATCGGCACATCCGGTTGCACAAATTGCGAAAAGGCGGCGAGATACCCTGCCACGCTTTTAGGATTGATCGTCGCAACCGCCAGTGCGTGTAGATACACGTGACGCGCAGGGCGTTCGGTAACTGGTGCCGGACGCGTGGCATTCATCCAACCGCGAACCCCAACCCAAATCAGGAACCCTGCACCAACCAGTTTGGCGATGAAAAACCCGGTTGGGGAGGCTGCGATCAACGCGGTCACACCTAGTGCTGACAGAATCAAAAACGTGCTGGCCTGCGTCAGAATCGCCAAAACACCTAGCATCGCCTTGGGAAACGGCAGGCTCATTCCGTTCGAGATGCAGTTTACCGCATTCGGACCCGGAGTGGTGACGAACACCACCCAAAACAGCGCGAATATGGTCCAGGCTTCAAAGCTCATCAGTACACCGGCGGAGCGATAACCCAGATGGCCACTGCGGGCTCATCATAGGGGTTCGACCATTGATAGGGTTCATGTTTGATCCGAAAGCTGTCGCCGGGGCCGACCGAAAACTGGCGCCCACTGATCGTCAGTGCCAACCGCCCTGACACCATGTACCCTACCTCCTGCGTTGGTCGGTTGGCCGGGGTTTGCATTTTCGATCGGGGCTTGAATGTGGAATGCACCATTTCGAAATCATCGGTCAGATCGGGCGAAAGCAGTTCTTCGATCAACCCTTCCTCACCGGACCCCATCGGGCGGCGCGTTCCGGCGCGCACCACATACCCCTGCTCATCTGCCGGAGCGGAGGAATGCGCGAACAGCATCGACATCGGCACGCCCAGACATTCGGCAATCTGGCGCAGGTCGGAAATTGAGGGGTCGGATTTGTCGCGCTCGACTTGGCTAAGCCAACCTACAGAACGACCCAGACGTGCAGCGATCTCGGTCAGCGTCAACCCACGCGCCTTACGCAAAGCCCGAAGATCGGCTCCGAGTGTGGCGCTGTGCGGGGCTTGGCTGTTCACTGAACGCTCCGAAGTTTGGTGAAATTTTCTCCTCGTTTTTCACGATGCATTGATTCCGTGAAAAATCCAAGATTTTTTTCACTTGGGTCCACGACATTGTTTGGATATCCGTCAACCATGTGGATTGCGGTGATTTATCTGTGGGTCGTCAACACCCTGACTTTGCTTGCCTTTGGCTGGGATAAGCTGCGGGCAAGACGGCGGAAAGGGCGTATCCCGGAACGAAAACTATTGTGGCTGGCGGCGCTGGGCGGCAGTCCAGGCGCATTGCTGGGGCGGTGGATTTTCAGACACAAAACCCGCAAGCGGCTGTTTTCATACTACATCTTTGGGATTTTCGGCGCTCAGGCTGTCCTGGCCTATCTTCTGGCGGTCTTGGAATTGCCCAGTCTGGTCTAGCGCGAGATTTCCATCAGGGATTAGGTGCTAACCATTTGGGAAACTGTCTGCTACACTCCCATTCTATCTGAATATGATTATTCTTACGCATTCGCAAAGGGTTGAATGACAAATGGACAACGGCATCGGTTTCTTCGACATAGTCTGGTCAATCTTCTGGCTGTTTCTGATGGTGGCCTGGTTCTGGGTGATGATTTCGGTTGTGGCCGATGTCTTCCGCTCCAAGGACCTAAGCGGCGGTGGAAAGGCAGTCTGGATCGCCTTTGTCATCCTGATTCCATGGATGGGTGTTCTGGCCTACCTGATTGTCCGCGGCGACAAGATGCACCAACACAATGCCGAGGCTATGAGCCAGATCGAACAGGCGCAAAAGGACTATATCCGCTCAGTCGCGACCGTATCTGCTGCGGATGAGCTGGAACGGCTTGCTGCGCTAAAGGAAAAAGGCGTTCTGACGGATGAGGAGTTTGCGGCGCAGAAAGCCAAGCTTCTGAGCACCTGATAGGAAGCACACACTAATCAATATGGCCGGGGGTACGCCCCCGGCCATTTTTTCTTGGCGAATACGCTGGACAGAATTCCGCTCAGTTGCCTTGCGTCTTGTTCATTAAACGCGTTGGGTTGATCACTGTCGATATCGAACACCGCAATGACGTCACCGGCGGCGTTGTGCACTGGCAGCACCACCTCGGATCTGGTCGAAGATGCGCAGGCGATATGGCCCGGAAACGCATCCACATCCGGCACCAACTGTACCTCGCCCGTACGGGCGGCAGCGCCACAAACACCGCGGTCGAACGGGATAACCAGACAGCCGTGCCCACCTTGATAAGGTCCAATCTTCAAAAGCCCCGGCTCGGTGACACGGTAGAAGCCTGTCCAGTCAAAACGATCATCGGAATGATGCACCTCGCACGCGACCGTGGCCATCAGGGCCACATTGTCGGTTTCACCCTCGGTCAGTGCGGCGATGGTCTTGGCAAGTGTATCGTAATCAGCTGTCATGTCGGAACTCGTGGCAGGGGTTTGCGCCGGGGTATTTGGAAAAAGGTGAAGCGTCAAACGCGTTCGATGGCTATCGCCGTGCCTTCGCCGCCGCCGATGCAGATCGCCGCCACCCCGCGTTTCAGGTTTCGCTTTTCCAACGCGTTCAGCAGCGTGACCATAATCCGCGCACCCGACGCACCGATCGGATGCCCAAGTGCGCAAGCCCCGCCGTTCACGTTGACGATATCGCGGGGCAGCCTCATCTCGTGCATGAAGGCCATCGGCACGACCGCAAAGGCTTCGTTAACCTCCCACAGATCGACATCTTCTTTCGACCAGCCGATGTTTGTCAGAAGTTTCTGCGCGGCCGGAACAGGTGCCGTCGTAAACAGCCCCGGTGCCTGCGCATGGCTAGCGTGGCCGACGATACGGGCACGAACGGTCAGACCCTGCGCTTGGGCTGCGTCCTCGGATGCCAGAACCAATGCAGCCGCGCCATCCGATATCGAAGAGGAGTTTGCTGCGGTGACAGTACCGTCCTTACGAAACGCCGGCTTGAGCGTCGGGATCTTCTCGGGCCGTGCCGAAAGCGGCTGTTCATCCGTGGCCTGCGTGACCTCACCCTTGCGGGTGCGGACCGTAACCGGCGTGATTTCATCCGCGAATGCGCCGTTTTTCTGTGCGGCCAGCGCATTTGACAATGAACGCAGCGCATATTCGTCCTGCGCTTCGCGCGTGAACTGATAGGCCTCGGCACTGTCTTCGGCGAATGTGCCCATCAGGCGACCTTTGTCGTAAGCGTCCTCGAGCCCGTCCAAGAACATATGATCCATTGCCTGCGTATGACCCAATCGCGCGCCTTCGCGCATTTTGGGTAAAAGGTATGGCGCGTTCGTCATGCTCTCCATCCCGCCCGCGATCATTGTATCGGCATGCCCTAAAGCGATCTGGTCATAGGCCATCATGGCCGCTTTCATGCCCGATCCGCACATTTTGTTCAGCGTTGTGGCGGGAACGTCTTCGCCCAACCCTGCCGCAAAACCGGCCTGGCGCGCGGGCGCCTGCCCCTGCCCGGCCGGCAAAACACATCCCATAAGGACTTCGTCAACGGTTTCAGTACCGGCCCCTTGCAACGCTGCCCTGATGGCGTCGCCGCCCAGATCGGCCGCTGTCACGGTATCGAACATCCCCTGAAACCCACCCATCGGGGTCCGCGCCGCGCCGGCGATAACGACTTGCTTCATCTGGATGCTCCTTCGCTTTTCTACTGAGATGGATACCGAATGTTAAGAATTGCCGTCTAGCGTATTTCTACGAGTGATTTTCAGTTTAGAGAACCCGCGCGCATGGCCCTGACCAGTAAGATAACAGACACAACGCAGATCATTACCGTGCATTCGGACCGGATTGATGCCGCAATAGCTATTCAGCTCAAGGAAGACATGCGCAATGAGGCCGAAGGCGGCGCGCCGCGTGTGGTCCTGGATCTGACGGGGGTCGAATTCATCGACTCAAGTGGCCTTGGGGCTATCGTCGCGTCGATGAAACAACTGGGCAGTGACCGCAGGTTGGATTTGGCCGGGTTGCACCCGTTTGTCGAAAAGGTGTTTCGGCTGACCCGCATGGATACGGTTTTCAACCTCTATCCTACCCTGGACGACGCTCTGGCACCGCCAGCGGAATGATTTCACGGATTGAATAGGCGCGATGTCGATGGGGAACGGGAACTGCTTGGATCTGAGCTTTACTGCAACCGAAGCCGAAGCCAGTGTTGGTATCGCCCAGCTAAGCAAAGGGCTGGAGGCGCAGGGCCTACCGCCACACAAGGCGAGCGACGTGAAAATCGCTCTGGCCGAGGCGATCAACAACGTTGTCGAGCATGCCTATTCGGACGTCACCCCGGCCAAGGTCCGGGTGCATTGTCGGCTGCACCAAAATTGGCTGGATATTTTGATCTCTGACACCGGGACTCCTTTGCCTGGATTTCGCGTGCCCGATGGTGTGCCCGCGCCTTTGGGATCGGCACTCGACGAGTTGCCCGAAGGCGGGTTTGGCTGGTTCCTGATCCACGAACTGACCAGCGACATTCGCTATGAACATCGCAATGGCTGCAACCGGTTGTCGCGGCGGTTTGACTTTCCAAACCCGACCACCTGACCCAAAATCGTCACATAAAGGCCCTGATCGCACCATTGCCGCGCCGCAAACAAAGGGCAAAAAGGTATCCGTAGCTCAGATAGCTTCCCTCGGCGCCTCGTGTCACAGCCCCCACCCAGTGAACGGCGCCGAGGATCTTCTCCTTGATGTGACTAGACACTCTCTGACCACGCTTTACCTTCGGCGCGTTCAAAGGGAGAAGGCAAAGCTATGCGGGATTTTCACACTCCGGGTCGGTCCGAAGTTTTGGCAACCGAAGGAATGTGCGCCACATCACATCCTCTGGCCGCGCAGGCTGCGGTGAGTATTCTGCAGCAAGGCGGCAATGCCATGGATGCCGCTATCGCAGGCGCCGTGCTACTGGGCATTTGTGAACCACAGATGACCGGGATCGGCGGTGATTGCTTTGTTCTGTTCAATCGCGCGGGCGAAGATCAAATTCGGGCTCTGAACGGGTCTGGCCGTGCGCCAGCAGCCGCGGATGCCGATCGGTTGCGGACCGAGGGGCTAGACTCAGTTCCATTGAACACGCCCGATGCTGTGACCATTCCCGGTGCAATTGATGCGTTTTGCCATTTGGCGATATCCGAAGGAAAGCTTGGGCTGGACGCAATTCTACAGCCAGCCATACACTACGCCGAGGTGGGTGTCCCGGTCGCACCCCGGGTCGCCTATGATTGGAAAACGGGGGCTGACACGCTGCAGGGGGCTGCACGCAAGCATTACCTGACTGACGGCGAAGCGCCGAAAACAGGTCAGGTCTTTCGCGCGCCAGGGCAAGCCGAGGTTCTGCGCCAGATTGCTCGCAATGGTCGTGACGCCTTCTATTCCGGTGAAATTGCACAGGATATGATTGACGCCCTAACAGCATTGGGTGGTGTTCACACGGCCGAGGATTTTCTGGCCACGCAATGCACAAAATCCCAGCCTGTCAGCGGAAACTACAACGGCATCGATCTTGTCGAACACCCGCCCAACGGCCAGGGTGCGACTGCAATCCTGCTTTTGAATATCCTGAAGAACTTTGACCTGGCGGGCCTTAACCCGTTTGGCCCTGAACTCATCCATCTTGAGGCCGAGGCCTCGAAACTCGCCTATGACGCGCGCAATCGGTTCATTGCGGACCCCGATCACACAACCCACGCTGAACGATTCCTCGACCAGAGCGTGGCGGACAAGCTGGCCGCGTTGATTGACCCCAAGCGCGCCATGCCAGCGGCGGCCCCACTAACCGAGTCCATTCATAAGGACACGGTCTATGTCACGGTTGTTGACCGGGATCGGATGGCCGTTTCGCTGATCTATTCCATATTTCACAGCTTCGGGTCTGGCATCGCATCGGAAAAATACGGGATTTTGCTGCAAAACCGCGGCTCAGGCTTCAACCTGAGCGCCGGTCACCCAAACGAGCTTGGCCCGGGCAAACGCCCGATGCACACGATCATTCCCGGTATGCTCAAACAGGATGGCCGTGTGCTCATGCCATTCGGCGTGATGGGCGGAGCTTTTCAACCAACAGGCCATGCGCGCCTATTGTCCAATCTCACGGATCATGGGTTGGGTTTGCAGGCCTCTGTGGACGCCCCACGCGCCTTTGCAGACGGCGGCGTTCTGAAACTTGAGCGCGGGATTCCGCCCAGCACATCTCAACAATTGAGCGATTTTGGGCACAACGTTCAGGTTCCAGAAACGCCACTTGGCGGAGCGCAAGCAATCCGAATCCGCACAGATGGTGTTCTGGAGGGCGCAAGCGACCCCAGAAAAGACGGTTGTGCGTTAGGTTATTGACCACCGGGGCGCGCAATCTGGCGCACCAATTACTTAGTTCAAATTAAAGTGCAGCGGGTACGCGCCATTCTCGAAAGGACCGAACATGTCAGGAATATCAGGATGCTCAACCGGTTCCCCCGATTGGTCCGCAACCAGATTTTGTTCTGAAACATAAGCCACATAGAAGGATTGGTCGTTTTCTGCGAGCAGATGATAAAACGGCTGATCCTTGATGGGGCGGCTGTCCTCGGGAATGGCCTGATACCACTCTTCTGTGTTGGAAAATTCCGGGTCCACGTCAAAAATCACCCCTCGGAAGGGATGCTTTTTATGGCGGACCACCTGTCCCAGGCGGTACTTGGCATTTGTCTTCAGCATTATCTCAGCCCCCAGAGATCTTACTACCTCTTTCCGGGCCGGAATGCCAATCATTGATCGGAAATTAAAGGAAACAGTCTGTGAACATCTTACTGACAGTGTTCGAAATTGTGGCGCCGGTTTTCCTGCTGGCGGGCATTGGATTCACCTGGGTCAAACTTGGTTTTGAGTACCGTTTGGAGTTTGTGACGCGCCTTGCCGTGACGCTGGCCGTGCCCAGCCTGATCTTTGTAGCGCTAATGCAGACCGAAATCCCGGCAGGAGAGTTGACCCGCTTCACACTGGCCGCAATTGCGGGTCATGTTGGCCTTGCCGTGGCCTTTGGCGTTTTCGTTCGACTTTCAAACCTGGACCGTCGGACTTACCTGTCGCCATTGATTTTTGGCAATACCGGAAATCTGGGCCTGCCGCTGTGCATTTTTGCGTTTGGCCAGGCAGGCCTTGGTTTTGCAGTCATTTTCCTGGCCATTACCGCCCTGTTTTCCTTCACCTATGGAATTTACCTCGTCGCTGGAAAGGGTGCATTCGGCAAAGTCGCGCGCGAACCGATGGTTTGGGCAACCCTGCTTGGGGCCTTATTCCTATGGCAAGACTGGGAAACGCCACTGTTCCTGACCAATACGCTAGAGCTGCTAGGCCAAATGGCCATTCCTATGATGTTGATTACAGTCGGCGTGGCAATTGCAAGGCTGACGACACGCAAATTGGGTCAGGCGATCTGGCTGTCCGTCCTGAAGCTGCTGGTCTGCTTCGCGCTCGGCTGGGCAATAGCCCGGTTCTTTGATCTGGACTCAACCGCCTTTGGAGTATTGGTCCTGCAGATGTGCACACCGGTCGCGGTTACATCGTACCTGCTGGCCGAGCGGTTTGACGCGGATTCGGACGCGGTTGCAGGGATGGTCATGGTATCAACTGTGCTTAGCGTGGGCGCTTTGCCTATAATTCTAGCCATTGTTCTATGACGATTGTGATTTCCTAAACGCTCAATTTGCGCTAGAATAAAGAAAAAAGGCACGAGGCACATGAGCAGAATTCTTTTCGTACTCTTCGGGGTGCTGCTTTTGGCATCCTGCGGTGGCGGGTCCAAACAGCCACCGAGCAGATTGAATGACGCGTGCAGCATTGCGCGCGAACGGCCTGATTTTATCAAGGCGTTCAAAAGCACCGAACGGAAATGGGGCGTCCCAATTCACGTTCAGATGGCGACGATCTATCAGGAAAGCCGCTATAAGCACGACGCACGTACGCCGCACCAATACGTTCTGGGTGTGATCCCGATGGGCCGTCAAAGCAGCGCCTACGGTTTCAGCCAGGCCCTGGACGGCACTTGGGATGAATACCGCAAAGAGACCGGCAAACGCCGCGCCAAGCGGGACCGTATCCGCGATGCGTCAGATTTCATCGGCTGGTACATGAACAAAAGCCATCAGCGGAACGGTATTCACCCTACAGATACGCGCAACCAGTATCTGGCGTATCACGAGGGGCACACCGGCTTTGCCCGAGGCAGCCATAACAGCAAATCCTGGCTGTTGAACGTCGCCAATGACGTCGACGCACGCGCCAAACTTTATCAGGCGCAGCTGGCCAATTGCCGCTACTGACAGGAGTGCGGGTCAGCGATTGCCTGACCCGCTTCTTTTTGATCTGGAAAACAAATCATTGCTGAGGTCGCCACCAGTGGTCAACTGACCCAGCAACACGGTCGTCTGACTGCCAGCATTGTCGTGAATGACCCATTTGCGCAGCTCGATCGGGTCCCCCGTGAACATCAGCTCAATCCGTCCGGATTCGGGGTTCTTTGGATCCCGAGCAGTAACAACCGTGGCCGTCCCGTCAAAATCATGGGCCACCACCATATTCGCCTGTCCCAGATTGACGTTGCGCGCCAGGACCAGCGATAACGGTGTACGTTTCAGCGGATACTGTTCCGGCGGCTGGTTCGATTTAGGGTCAAAGATCTGTACCGTACCTGCGCGCGCCAGAACCACAGCGCTGTTGGGCGGATCATATTCAAACCGCATTTTACCGGGGCGCTCTAGCCACAGCTTACCGGTACTCAGGGAACCGTCATCGTTGACTTGTGTAAACGTGGTCTCGACGGTTTTGAGGCCATTGAGGTAGTTTGAGATTTGGGACAACGGCAGCTTATCAGCCGCCCAGGCCGCAGGCGCGGCGAGTGTCAAAGCAAGGGCAAAGGCAATCTGTTTCATAAGTCCCCAGATAAGCGCTCTGCCCTTGTTATTAAATATCCTATTGTTCAGGGACGAGGATTTCGCGTTTCCCGACGTGATTTGCCGACGAAACAACACCTTCATCCTCCATTTGCTCAACAAGTCGCGCAGCTTTGTTATAGCCAATGGCAAGTTTTCGCTGAATGTATGAGGTCGAGCATTTGCGATCCTTGATCACAATCCCTACCGCCTGATCGTACAAAGCATCCTCACCATTCGTATTGCCGCCCGTGTTCAGGCCCAGAACCGCGTCGATGTTGTCGGCTTTATCCTCAGATGGACCGTCCAGCACGGTGTTCACATAGTCCGGTGGGCCGAACTGTTTCAGGTGGTTGACGATTTCCTCGACCTCCTCGTCCGAAACAAACGGGCCGTGGCAACGAGTGATCTTGGCGCCACCTGCCATATAAAGCATGTCGCCCTGCCCCAGCAGTTGCTCGGCCCCCATTTCGCCCAGAATAGTGCGGCTGTCGACTTTCGAGGTCACCTGGAACGAAATCCGGGTTGGGAAGTTCGCCTTGATCGTACCGGTAATCACATCGACCGAGGGGCGCTGCGTGGCCATGATCAGGTGAATACCCGAGGCCCTTGCCATCTGCGCCAGTCGCTGGATACAGGCCTCGATCTCTTTGCCCGCGACCATCATCAGGTCGGCCATCTCATCAACAATCACGACGATGTATGGCATCGCTTCTGGCGCGAACTCTTCTGTCTCGAACGTTGGCTCGCCGGTTTCATCGTCGAACCCGGTCTGCACGGTGCGGCTGAACATCTCGCCCTTGGCCAACGCGTCCTTCACGCGACCATTGTAACCCGCGATGTTGCGCACGCCCATCTTGGACATCTTGCGATAGCGGTCTTCCATCTCGCCCACGACCCATTTCAGGGCGACAACCGCCTTTTTCGGGTCGGTCACAACGGGCGACAGCAGATGCGGAATGCCATCATAGACGGACAGTTCCAGCATCTTGGGGTCGATCATGATCAGGCGACATTCGTCCGGTGTCAGCTTATATAGCAGCGATAGGATCATGGTGTTGATCGCGACCGACTTACCGGAACCGGTTGTCCCCGCAATCAACAAGTGGGGCATCTTTGCCAAGTTTGCGACCATGGATTCGCCGCCGATATCCTTGCCCAGCGCCAGTGGCAGCGCGTGGTTACCATCACCAAAATCACGGCTGGCAAGGATTTCGCGCAACACTACCATCTCGCGGTTTTCATTGGGCAGTTCGATCCCGATCACCGAACGACCCGGCAGGGTCGAAACACGTGCCGACAGTGCCGACATCGAGCGCGCGATATCGTCGGCCAGACCGATAACCCGGCTCGCTTTCAGGCCCGGAGCAGGCTCTAGTTCGTACATGGTAACAACCGGGCCGGGCCGGACACTGGTGATCTCACCCTTGACGCCATAGTCGTCCAGCACGTTTTCCAACATGCGCGCGTTTTCTTCCAATGCCTCATCGCTGAGGTGATGGCGCTGAATGCTGGAAGGGTTGGACAGCAAGCTCAGAGGCGGCAGCTCAAAGTCCGAATGCCGGTCTTCAAAGGACAGCCCAGGCTGTGCTTCGGCCTGTGCACGACGCGACGGCGCAGGGGTGCGGCGCACGGGCTGTGCCACTACGGGTTTGCGCGGTTCGGCCACTGGAATTTTCATCGCAGGAAGCGGGGCCGGTTCGGGTGCGTCTTCAAATACGGCCTCATCCTCAAAGACGGGCTCGGCCGCAAAATCATGATGCAGGGGTTCCTGCTGCCACTCGGGTTCTGGCTCTGCTGTCAGCATCGGCTCAGGCGGCAGACCGTCCAATGTCATCGGCGGCTCGGGCGGAAGCTCCTCTCCGCCTCTGGCGTTCAAAATCAACGGGTCCGGCCCCCGGCCACGCCCTTTGGTCAAAGGCAGGGTTGGATCGACCTCTGGCGCCACTTCACCCGCGGCCACTTTGCGATTGCGTACGGCTGCGGAAATCTTGGACTTAATACGATCTTCACCCGGCATTTCATCGAATCCGGCAACCGGTTCGCGAGCGACCAGTTCGGGTTCCGGCATGGGATCGGCGCGGCGGATCAGGCTTGGCATCCGCGCCAGCAGACCGGGTTTTGCGGGTTCGGGCTCTTCGAAATCCGGCTCTTCGAACATCGGATCGGCATACGCCATATCATCGTCAAACACCGCGTCGTTGGCCTCTGCGCGGATGGCCTTACGCTCTTCCCACTGTGCCCGGCGATCTCGTGCCGCCTGTGCGGTCACCGACGCACTGCGACCCAAGAGGTTCATCAACATGTCATAGGACATCACAAGGCCCAACAAGAAGGCACGCGTGCCTTTGCGCACGTCGGCTTTTGTGAACCCAAGGACAAATGTACCCAGCACCAGCATGCCAGCTGCCATCGCCAGCGACATCAGTTTGACCATGAAATGTGACGATATAGGCAGCAGTGTCAGCAACGCACCCATGACGGTATCACCAAACAAGCCCCCCAGACCAAAGCTGTGGGTCGTGCGCCATGCCTCACCCGGCACCAAAGTCGCGGCATAAACGGAAACGATGGCAATCCAGATCGGAGCAAAGATCAGGCGGGCCACCGCGCGGTCCTCGCCAAAATGTCCGGCAAAGCGTATGCCCCAACCGATCAGCACCAGCGCGATACTCCAACTGCCCCACCCAACGATCATGAACAGCGGCGCAGCGATCGACGCCCCGATCCGCCCCATCCAGTTCTGCACCGGCGCGTCTGTCGAAACCATCCAGTTCGGATCATCCGGCGTGTAGGACCAGATCATCGCGGCTGAAGCCAGCCCTAGCAGGATCAGGGCGATCCCGATCAGTTCCTTGCTACGCCTTTCGATGGCGGCCTGGGTCGTACTGTCCAGCAATGGATCGCGGTTGCGCGCGTTATATGATGCCATTTTGCCCTCGTACCTCACGAATAGATGCAGTCACGGAGCGTAATCAGCCCCTGCCGCAACTCTGTTTTTGGGGCCACCATTGCGACCCGGATAAATTGTTCGCCCGGGTTTTGCCCCGGATCACCTTGAGAAAGATATGCACCAGGCAGCACCCGGACACCGGTTTCCTGCCACAGCCTTAATGTGGTTTCCTCGCCATTTTCGACTGGCAGCCATAGGAAAAACCCGGCTTCAGGCGCCATATAGCCCTGCACGCCCGCGAAAACCTCATCCGCGATCGTGTATTTTTCCTGATACAGCGCGCGGTTCTCTACAACATGCGCCTCATCTGCCCAAACTTTTGCGGCGGCAGCCTGCAAAGGCAACGGCAAAGGCGCACCTGCGTAGTTGCGTAACTGCTTGACCTTCTTGATGGTCTCGGGACCACCGGCGATCAGGCCCGAGCGCAGACCAGCCAGATTGGACCGCTTCGACAGTGAATTGAACAAGGTGATCCGCTCCGGATCGACCCCAAGTTCCTGCGCGACGGTCAGTACACCGGTTGGTGCCGTGTCGCGGTAAATCTCGGAATAACATTCATCCGCGAAGATGCGGAAATCATAGGTTTCGGCCAGTTGGATCAGTTCGACCCAATAGTCGCGCGAGGCGATTGCGCCCTGCGGGTTCGCGGGAGAACAGATATAGGCCGCCACGGTGCGGTTCAGAACATCCTTTGGTAGCCCCGAATAGTTCGGCAAGTGACCTGTGGCGGCAGTTGCGGATACGAATACAGGCTCGGCACGAACCGACAGCGAGGCCACCATATACACCTGGTAGAATGGATTCGGGCACAGAATGGCGGGCTTTTCACCGTTTTTCTGCTCGGGGCACAGCGCCATCGCGGCGTTGTACAATCCTTCGCGCGTGCCATTCAACGCCATCACGTTGGTGTCAGGGTCCATCGAAACGCCATAGCGGCGATCAATCCAGTCAGTAATCGCCGACCGCAACTCGGGCGACCCTTCGTTTGGAGGGTATCCCTTAAACCCGGCCGCGTTTTCTGTGATCACATCGGTGACCCACGCCGGAAAATCATGCATCGGTGCACCAATGGTCATGTGAATCACTTCACCACCCGGCTGGTGATGATCCAACAGGGTGCGCAAACGCGGGAATGCATATTCCGGTAGGTCCGAAAACCGTTCGGGGAAATTCATAACTACTGCCTCAATACCGGGATCATTTCGCCCCGTTTTACAGGCAGACTACAGATCGCGCCCGGTTTCGTCCAGACAAAGAGGCGGCGAATCAGGGGATTGTGGCATTCAGGCCAACGCCGCCTCGGCGGCTGATCCCAGCCTTAGCAGGGCCTCTTCTGACCCCGGATATCCCATCATCATCACGCCACACCCGGGTATTCCGGTCGGCAGTGTCAGTGCAGCAAGTCCCATCAGATTGCCAATACGGGTGTTGCGCAGCGCCAACAGATTTTCCGTGACATAGTAGTCATGGTCATTCATCAACCGATCCAGATTCGGCGGCAAAATGGGCGCTGTCGGCGCAAGCACCGCATCAAACCCGGATGTGGCGGCATCCCATGCAGCCCGGCAGGCTTTCAGCCTGGACCAGGCCGCGATGTATTCGGCACCGGTCGCGTTTTGACCCGACCGAAACCGCTCCAGAATCTCGGGGTACATGGCGTTAGGGTTGGCTTCGATCACATCGCGCCACAACCCATAAGCTTCGGTCGTGTACAGAATGCCGGACAGCACCATGGCGTCGTGCAGCTCAGGGACGTCCAGCGGTACGATCTCGGCGCCTGCCTCGGTGAGTTTTTGCAACCCATCCTCAAAGGCCTTACGCGGTTCATCCCTCAGGTCGTCCTGCGCCACAGTCTGAAGATTGGCAAAGCGGCGGCCTTTCAGGCTGGCACCGCGAAGATCCGGTGGAGAGCGCCCCTCGAGCAAGGCCAGCATCTGAGCCGCGTCCTCGACTGAGCGGGTCAGTGGACCAACAGTGTCGAACCGCAGACACAAGGGCACTGTACCTTCAAGGCTGACGCGCCCGGCGGTGGTTTTCAGCCCGACCAGATTGTTCCATGCCGCTGGAATGCGCACTGACCCGCCCGTATCCGAACCGATCCCACAGGCGGCAAGGCCCCAGGCCACCGATGCGGCCGCGCCGGAAGAAGAGCCTCCGGATACGGCGTCTTCATCGTCAATGCATGGGGGCGTGCCAGTGATCGGGTTCAGGCCAAGGCCTGAGAAGGCCAGCTCGCTCATATGCGTCTTGCCCAGACAGACCGTGCCCATGGCGGTGGCGTTACGCACAACGACTGCGTCCATTTCGGGAACCCGGCCTTTCAGCAAGGCCGAGCCTGCCTCAGTCGCTATGTCGGCGGTGTCGAAAAGATCTTTCCAGCTGATCGGCACACCATCCAGCAGGGACCGCCGCAGGCCCAGATTGGCGCGCTCCTGCGCAGCCTGCGCCTCGGCCCTAGCACGATCATGCGTAACGCGGGCATAGATCCTGTCGCGGTGCGGATGCGCGTCGATGGCGGCCAGATAAGTCTCGGTCAATTCAACCGGATCGATCTGTCCCATGCCGATACCCCGACCCAGATCACACGCCGTCATGGTCAGCCAGTCCTGCATCCCTGCCCCCTTGCAAAAAAAGCACTTTGAGGGACGGTAGCGACAGGACCGCACATGGACAATCCCGAAAGGGCGCGCATATTGCAAGCCATGGAACACAACTCGGATATCCTGATCGTAGGCGGCGGCCTGAACGGGCCGGCCCTGGCACTGGCACTGGCCCAGACAGGGCATTCTGTCACCGTCATCGACGCATTGGCCGAAACAGCCCGAAAGAACGCGGCCTTTGACGGGCGCGCTTATGCGTTGGCGCTGGCCTCGCAGCGGCTTTTGGATGCGATCGGTGTTTGGGACAGGGTAGCGGAACATGCCCAGCCGATGCTTGAAATCAAGGTCACCGATGGCCATTCCGGAGTTGGCCCCTCGCCGTTTTTCTTGCATTTCGACCATGCCGAGATCGAAGAAGGCCCAATGGGCTACATGGTCGAGGATCGTCACCTGCGCCGCGCCTTTCTGGATGCCATGGCCGAGCAGGACAGCATCACGCAGATCAGCGGCAAAACCGTTGTCGCGCAGGCGTCTGATGATACCGGTGTAACGCTGACGCTGGATGATGGCACAATCCTGACTGGGGGATTTCTGGTGGGCTGCGACGGGCGCCGCAGCGGCACGGCCACGCGCGCCGGAATCAAGCGCACAGGTTGGGACTATGGGCAAACAGCGCTAGTCTGCGCCATCGAGCATGACCTGCCCCACAACGGTATCGCGCATCAATTCTTCATGCCACCGGGGCCTTTGGCAATTCTGCCGCTGACCGAAAACCGCAGTTCGATTGTATGGAGCGAACGCTCTGAGATGGCCAAACGCATCAACGCCATGCCCGAGGCGGATTACCTGCAGGTATTGCGCCCGCGATTTGGTGATTTTCTGGGGGACATCCGTCTGCAGGGTGACCGGTTCACCTATCCGTTGAACCTGACCATCGCCAATTCCTTTATTGGTGACCGCATGGCGCTTGTAGGCGACGCGGCCCACGGCATGCATCCAATCGCAGGTCAGGGTTTGAATGCAGGTCTTCGCGACGTAGGCGCTTTGGCGGAAGTTCTGACACTGGCTGGACGGCGCGGCGAGGATATCGCATCAGTTCTGGTGCTGGAGCGCTATCAGGAATGGAGACGGTTCGACACGGCGGCGCTGGCTATGGCGACAGATGTGTTCAACAAGCTGTTTTCCAACGACAACCCCATCCTGCGCTTCGGGCGCGACATCGGGATGGAGATCGTTGGTTCAATGCCAGGCCTGCGCCGCGGCTTTGTACGCGAGGCCGCCGGGCTAACCGGAGACCTTCCGAAACTGCTACAAGGGCGCGCGATTTAATCAAGCTCGCGCGCCTCATCCACCAACATGACCGGAATGCCATTGCGGATCGGAAAAGCCAGATTGGCGGCCTTTGATACCAGTTCTTGCTTTTCGGCATCATAATGCAGCGTGGTGTGCGTTTGCGGGCAGATCAGCGCCTCAAGCATATGGCGGTCAAAAGGGTGTTCGGCTTCGGTCATTGCATTTTTTCCTCGCTCGATCCGCCGCGCATGGCGAATTCAATCAACGTCACCAATGTCTCGCGGCGCGTGCGAAGGCAAGGCGCCTCAAGCAGCGCCTGTTTCTCTTCGGGATCGAAATCCAGCAGCATCGACAGAGAATTCACCAAAAGCTCGTCATCGGCGTCCTTCAACGTGTCCCAGTCGGTCGAAAGCTGGCGCGAAGAAAAAAACCGTTCAAGCAGATCTAAAAATCGCGAGCGGTCGAACGCATTGTCTGCTTCGGCCTTGCCAAGATCGCGGTCAAACCCGTCCCATGAAACAGCACAACGGCGATAAGGCGTAAACGCATCCAACTCGGACTTGATCCGAAAACGCGAGACGCCGGACAGTGTGATCAGATACCGACCGTCTTCGGTTTCAGAGAACTGCGTCACACGCCCGGCACAGCCGATTTGATGCAGTTTGCTTTCGTTGGTCTGACACGGATTCGGCTGGATCATGCCGATCAGCCGTTCAGGTGTTTTCAGCGCGTCGTCCAGCATTTGCAGGTAGCGCGGCTCAAAAATATGTAGCGGCAAGCGAGACCGGGGCAACAAAAGCGCCCCGGGCAATGGGAAAACGGATACCGTCTCCGGCAGGTCAGCGGGATGCATCATGTACCCGAGTGTAGCCCTGATCAGGAATTAGGCAAATATCATCGAGCTGAGCTTGCGCCGTCCGTTCAGAACAATCGGATCATTGGGCTTCAGCGCGTCGAAAATGGTGAACAGTTGCGCCTTTGCGGCGCCGTCATCCCACTCGCGGTCGCGGCGGAACAGTTCCAACAATTGCGTAACAGCCTCTTCAACTTCACCATTGGCGTGCAGCGCCTGCGCAAGATCGAACCGCGCCTGATGATTGTCGGCATCCGCCTCGACCGCTGCTTTCAGCTCACCCACTGGGCCTGCATCGGCCGCTTGCTTCGCCAGCTCAAGCTGGGCATGGGCTGCTTCAACCTCAGCCGAGGTTGAAATCTCTGCGGGTGCGCCGTTCAAAATGGCCTCGGCCTGCTCCAGATCGCCTGCTGCAATTTGGGCGCGCACCAGACCGCCATAAGCGGCGGCGTGGTTTGGGTCTTCCCCCAGAATGGCGGAAAAGGTCTGCGCGGCATCCACAGCTGCGCCGTCGGCCAGCATTTCTTCGGCAGCCAGGACAGCGTCATCCAGCTGACCCCCTAGGCTTTCACCACCGGCGGCCTCAATCACTCGGTCCACAAACGCCTTGATCTCGGACCCTGGAACGGCACCCTGAAACCCGTCGACCGGTTGACCTTTGTAGAACGCGTATACGGTCGGGATCGACTGAACGCGCATTTGCGAGGCGATCATCTGTGCCTCATCCACATTGATCTTGACCATCTTCACCGCCCCTTTGGCGGCGGTCACAGCCTCTTCCAACAGCGGCCCAAGCGTTTTGCACGGACCACACCATGGTGCCCAGAAATCCACGATCACAGGGATTTCCTGCGAGGCCTCGACGACATCGGCCATAAAGGTGGCCTCGGATCCGTCCTTGATCAGATCGGCAGTATCAGGTCCGGCTGCGGTGTTCAGAAGGTCCATGGCATTCACTCTTTCGTTCGAATTTGGCCCCTATATGCAACTGCAATGGGCAGAAACCAAGGGGAGAGTTGCAGGGTCAAAGGTCGAATGTCGCAAAGACCGGTGCGTGGTCGCTGGGTTTTTCCCACCCGCGCGCATCACGCAGAACGCGGCTGGAGTGCCCTGCGTTCGAGATATCCTGCGTGGCCCAGACATGGTCCAGACGCCGCCCCTTGTCGGCAGCGTCCCAATCGCGGGCGCGATAGGACCACCAGCTGTATAGCTGCCCCTCGGGGATGTCCTGACGGGTTATGTCCACCCATCCGCCTGCGTCCTGCGTTTCGGCCAGCGCCTCAACCTCGATCGGCGTGTGTGATACGACCTTGAGAAGTTGCTTATGCGACCAGACGTCATCCTCGCGCGGGGCGATGTTCAAATCGCCAACCAGAATGGATTTTTCGGGCTTTTCGGCATGGAACCAGTCGCGCATATCCGTGAGATAGTCGAGCTTCTGCCCGAACTTCTCGTTCTTTTCACGGTCCGGGATGTCGCCACCGGCCGGGACGTAGAAATTGTGAATGGTGACACCATTTTCCAACCGCCCAGCGATGTGGCGGGCGTGACCGAGACCGGCGAAATCCTTATCGCCGACCTCTTCCATCGGCAGGCGCGACAGGATGGCGACGCCATTATACCCCTTCTGGCCCCTTGCAACCATGTGGGTGTACCCCAGTTCGGCAAATCCGTCGGTTGGGATCTTCTCAACCGGCGACTTGCACTCCTGCAAACACAATACATCGGGAGCTTCTTCCTGCAGTAATTTCAGCACGATAGGTTCGCGCAGGCGGACCGAGTTGATGTTCCAGGTGGCAAGAGTAAAGGGCATGGGGGATTCCTCTGTCGCGGTTGGGCGGAGGTTAGCGTGGTGAGGGATGGGGTGCCATAGGAAACGATCGAGGAAGAGCAGCTAAGCGGACAAAGCCGCCCTTGAATGCAGAACACTGATTGCTACTCTAAGGCTGAAAGATATTCGGTTCATAAACTTAGGCTGTGATACTCCATGGTATTTTCATTCCAAACTTTGAATGCAGACTTCGCGGAAGTATGGCTCTCGCTCAGATTGGAGGGCGTGTGTGGATTCCCTTTAGGTTTTTTGATTACTGAGGAAGAGGCGCTACGAACAAGTATAGACCGCGCCAGGAATATTTTAAGGACGGGTACTATGCGCGGAGTATTCGACGGAGAAAAGTTAATTGGTTTCTGCGTTACCGCCCCGAAACGCTAGAACAAACGCGCCATCGCGCCGAACTTGGACCCTTCTATGTGAGCCCTCTTTACCATAGCAGTGGCGCTGCAGACGCACTTGTCAGTGGGGTGATAGGCGAGGCTCTCTTGTCAAAGGTCGAGCAACTGGAACTATTTGTTGATACTGAAAACTACCGAGCAATTGGTTTTTTTTGAGCGACACGGATTTGAAAAAATAGCGACCCATCTCGACGGCGTTCGGATAGATGGCAAGTCACGCAATGATTACTTTTTTCGGCTGCGCCTCGCCCAATAGTGACGCACACAAAAGGCTCGAACCGGACATTCATTCACACCAGCCCGTCCCAAAAAAAGCCGGGCCATAAGGCCCGGCAGTCCAACAGGGAGGTGCATGTCATAACCCGGACATGCGCGGGTTGGGAGTACTCTAATTACACATCCAGAGTATCACTTTGATCCACGTCAATCCACCCGGAGTTACGAGACTAAGCGATATCCGCCCGATTCTGTGACCAAAAGGCGCGCGTTCGATGGATCGGGTTCGATCTTTTGGCGCAGACGATAGATGTGGGTTTCCAGCGTATGTGTGGTGACACCGGCGTTATAGCCCCAGACCTCGTGCAGCAGGACGTCGCGGGCGACCACGCCATCTGCCGAGCGGTACAGGAACTTGAGAATGTTGGTTTCTTTCTCGGTCAGACGGATCTTGCGATCCTCTTCGGTGATCAACATCTTCATCGCAGGCTTGAAGGTATACGGCCCCAGCACAAAGACCGCGTCCTCGGATTGCTCATGCTGACGTAGCTGCGCGCGGATGCGGGCCAGTAGGACCGGAAATTTGAACGGCTTAGAGACGTAATCATTGGCGCCGGCATCCAGACCCAGAATCGTATCTGCGTCGCTATCATGGCCGGTCAGCATCAGGATCGGGCTTTTGACGCCTTGCTTGCGCATCAGACGGCACAGCTCACGACCGTCCGTATCCGGCAGACCAACGTCCAGAATGACCAGATCGTAAATCGCCTCGCGTGCACGCTCCATGGCGGATTGACCGTCTGCCGCTTCGAACACGTCGAAATCCTCGGTCATCACGAGTTGCTCGCTGAGCGCTTCGCGCAGATCTTCATCGTCATCCACCAGCAGGATTTTCTTGAGCTGAGCCATGTCCGGTCCTCCTAAGCCTTTTCCACCATTTGCGTGCGGAAGATGCAATCAACAAGATTTACTGCAATGGTCTCACGCCCTCGTGTCTGACGCAGAGGAATTGTTTCACTTTTTCTTCTGTTCGGGTTAGACGAAGACCAACACGTTATAGGGTAACATAGATGAGTCTTATCCCCGATATCTCGGAATTGCTGGCACGGGCCCGCGCGGATCTGCGTATGGGCGTTCCCGTCGTTTTGACTGATGACAGCGGGTTCAGCGTCATTGCGATAGCGTCTGAGACATTAAGCGCACAACGGCTGGCCGACCTACGGAACTTCGAAGGTCAGCCTGTGGTCGCGATCACCGTAAGACGCGCAGAAACGCTGAAGGCACGCGCCTATGATGGCGACCTCGCACGGGTAATCATCCCATCAGACACCGACATCGCATGGGTTCAGGCGGTCGCCGATCCCTCGGATGATCTGAATACCCCAATGAAAGGCCCCCTGATGTCCGAGCGTCAGGGTAGTGCCAACCTGCACCGTATTGCCATCGCTTTGACGAAGTCCGCACGCCTCTTGCCCGCCGCCGTGGTGGTTCCAATTGATGACGGTCGCGATTTTGCGGTGGCACATGGCCTGACCTGCATTGACCACACCCGTGCCGCGCCGCATCTGGCGGACCGCAGTGCGCTGCACGCCATTGCCGCCGCACGCCTACCGATGGAAGTGTCCGAGGCCGGTCGGCTGCACGTTTTCCGCCCCGAAGATGGCGGAGAAGAGCATTATGCCGTGGAAATTGGGCGGCCGGACCGAAGCAAACCTGTGCTGGCCCGTTTGCATTCGGCCTGTTTCACGGGCGACTTGATGGGCAGCTTGAAATGCGATTGCGGGCCGCAGCTGCGTGGTGCGCTTGCCCAGATGGGGTCCGAGGGCGCAGGCGTGTTGCTGTACCTCAATCAAGAAGGGCGCGGCATCGGCCTTGCCAACAAGATGCGGGCCTATTTCCTGCAGGATCAGGGTTTTGATACGGTCGAGGCCAATCACCGATTGGGGTTCGAAGACGATGAACGTGATTTCCGACTGGGATCGGACATTCTGAAAGAACTTGGGTTTTCGTCGGTTCGATTGCTGACAAACAACCCGGCGAAAATCGCGATGATGGAAAAGACAGGCATCGCGGTGACCGAAAGAGTACCGCTGAAAGTGGGCGAAACAGCCCATAATCGGGGATACCTGGCAACCAAGGCCGCAAAGTCGGGCCATTTGCTGTGACCCCGGACGATCTGGTTCTTACTCCGCGGGGCATCCGGTTTGCCGGGCGCCTCTTTACTTGTTCGATCGGAAAAGGCGGCCTGACGGATGACAAGCACGAAGGCGATGGGGCAACGCCAATCGGTGTGCATCACATAGTCAGTATGCTGTTTCGACCAGATAGAATAGCAGCTCCGTCCTCATGGGCCATCCCAATAGGCCCCGGCGATCTTTGGTCTGATGACAGCGCGGACAGCCAGTACAATCAGATGGTCAGCGCGCCCTATGCCCCCAGCCACGAAAAGCTGCGGCGCGCGGACCCCCTGTACGATCTTGTTCTGATCACCGACTGGAACTGGCCGAACTCTGTGTCAGGCCGGGGATCAGCCATTTTCCTTCACCAGTGGAGACGCCCCGGCTACCCGACCGAAGGCTGTGTCGCTTTTCGCCGCGACCATCTGCATTGGATCGCGCGTAGAATTTCCCCCGGAACGCGTCTGATTATCCCGCAGGTTTGACCCTCTCGCCAAAGATGGCGGACCCCACGCGCACATGGGTGGCCCCCAACGCGATCGCCTGCTCGAAGTCACCGCTCATCCCCATCGAGAGCCCTTCTAAACCGTTGCGTTCGGCGATCTTGGCCAGCAACGCAAAATGCAGCGAGGGTTCCTCTTCAACCGGCGGGATTGCCATCAGACCCTGAACCGGCAAATCCAGTTCGCGGCACTCGGCGATGAAGGCGTCCGCATCAACCGGCATGATCCCTGCTTTTTGCTCTTCTTCTCCGGTATTGACCTGAATGAACAGATCCGGGCAGTGGCCAACCTCTTGCGCCAACCGTGCCAGCGTTTTGGCAAGCTTGGGCCGATCCACCGAGTGAATCGCGTTGAACAGTTCAATTGCCTGCCGGGCCTTGTTGGTTTGCAGCGGTCCGATCAGATGCAGGTCTATCCCTGAGAATTGCTCCTTAAAGCCCGGCCACTTTTCGGCCGCTTCCTGCACGCGGTTTTCCCCAAAACAGCGGTGGCCTTGGCTCAGCACAGCCTCAACACGTTCATTCGGCTGGACCTTTGAAACCGCGATCAGCTTTGTCGATCCCGCAAGTCGTCCGGCGGCGGATTCGGCCTTGGCGATGCGGGCAGTGATGTCGTGCAGCGACATGGATTTCCTCTCTCTGCTTTGGGGCAGGAAAACACCAAGTCCGCGCAAAAGAAAAGGGCAGGTCCGAAGACCCGCCCTTAAACTTTGTGGTTTAGCTCAACTTAGAAGTTGAACTGAGCACCGAAGTCGGCACGTACACGGCTGTCGCCGTCGCCGCGCTTCTCTTGGCCGAGACCACCGCGCAGCGATGCACCGCCGCCCAGGTCGTACTTAACGCCGATACCATATTGCTGCAGGTCGTCATCCGCCGAACCGTCACCGTAAGCAGCGGTCAGAGTGGTTGCCGCGCCCAGGTTGTAGGCCAGCGACAGACCGTATGCGGTGCCGTTGCGATCAGCGTTTACAACGTCATCGTCAGCTACAAACAGAGTACCCGAGAAGTCACCGAATTCTGCACCCAGGGTCAGAACGGTCAGCGACTGCTTTTCGCTTGCGCTGTTCACGTTCGCCTTGGTTTGACCATAGGCCAGTGCGGCGGTAACGTTGGCGAAGCTGTAGGTTGCGCTGATGTCCCAGCGGTCTGCGTCCTGCGGAACACCGTCCAGAGCAACAGTTGCCTGGTCATATGACGCGCCGAAGGCGAAATCGCCAACTGCATACTGGAAGAACACTGCGTTCGAACCCGAACCGGTCGACGAGTAGCCCAGGAAGCTATAGTCAACGCCCGAATACTGGCCGATGAAGCTTTCCAGACCAGGCTCGTTACCGTAGTAGTTTGCCAGGTTGTCGAAGGAACCCGCAACGTTGCCGGCGTCAACACGCAGACCACCGTAGATGACCGAGAAACGTGCGCCGTTCAGGCCAGCCGAGTTGGCTTCGCCATTGTCAGCGTTTTCATCAGCCTGCAGACGAACACGAGCCGAGAACTCAACGCCGCCATCGGTTTCTGCAGTGCCGTCGATGTTCAGACGGAAGCGCGAGACCAGGATAGTGTTGTCGGTGTCGACTTCTGCGTCGCCGTCACGAGTGACTTCGCCAGTTGCCTGATCAACGGTGAAGTTCGGAACGTCACCGGTACGGTCTTCGTAGTAGCCAATACCAAAACGGCCATAGCCGCTGAATTTAACGTCGGCCGCTGCAACACTTGCGGTTGCGATCAGAGCGGTCGATGCGAAGAGAACTTTTTTCATCTTGTTTCCCTCGGTTTCAAAAGTTTTTCTACTCGACACATGCCTCAGCACATGTCTCAGCACGGGAACCGTTTCGCTCGAATTACCCCCTTCACGCAAGCTTGCCTTAAATGTGAAGGGTGCATTGGCCCCAAATTGGTGCAAGGATGCCACAGTCGATATTCGGGGGCTAATCTGCCGTCCACACTGACATGTGTAACAAGAATAGGGTTGTTGCTGAACTGGACCTTGTCTAGGAGTAACACGTAATAAAGTAGACCAAGTGAAACAGGACCAGTCGACAATGCGCCTGCAGACGATTTTCGGTTTGATCATAATGACTGCTGCCGTGTCGGCCTGCGGACAGAATCAGAGTGCAGCTCCGAATCCCGCGTTGCTGTATACAGATAGCACACGTACAGAAGAACGAGAGCTGAACGATCCAGAACGCACAACAATCTGGGACGTGTTCAACCGCGGGAATGCCGAACAGATCGTCAATGTGAACCGGTATTTGTGGGCGGCCTCACTGGATGTTCTGAATTTCCTCCCAATTCAGGAAGTTGATCCATTTACCGGCGTGATCGTAACAGGTTACGGCACGCCTCCTGGTGGCGGACGTTCTTATCGCGCGACTGTGCATATAAGTGACCCGGCCCTGGCGGCGCGGTCGCTTTCGGTAGCACTGCAAAGCAGCGGAGGCGCTCCGGTCAGCGCTGCAACGGCCCGGGCGGTCGAGGATGCGATCCTGAATCGCGCACGCCAGTTGCGCATTGCGGACAACAAACTCTAGCCACCCGCTGAAAATCACAATATTACCACGCCGGGTTCACGCCCGGCGTTTTCATTCACGAAGGACCGCACAATGTCGCGCTACTTGGCCACCGAAATCGAAGCAAAATGGCAAAAGGCCTGGGACAAGGCCGGGATCTTCACCGCCGACCATAAGGCGGACAAGCCGAAATATTATGTGCTTGAGATGTTCCCCTACCCGTCAGGGCGAATCCATATGGGGCATGTGCGCAACTATACGATGGGCGACGTCATTGCGCGTCACAAGCTGGCCACAGGGCATAACGTGCTGCACCCGATGGGCTGGGATGCCTTTGGGATGCCCGCGGAAAATGCCGCCATGGCCATTGGCGGCCACCCGAAAGACTGGACCTATAGCAACATCTCCGACATGCGCGGTCAGATGAAGCCACTGGGCCTGTCGATAGACTGGTCCCGCGAATTCGCCACCTGTGACCCCGAATATTATGGCCAGCAGCAGGCTCTGTTCCTCGATATGCTCGATACTGGGTTGGTTTACCGCAAGAACGCCGTGGTGAACTGGGACCCGGTCGACATGACCGTTCTGGCCAATGAACAGGTGGAAAATGGACGTGGCTGGCGCTCGGGCGCGCTGGTGGAACGGCGCGAGCTGACTCAGTGGTTCTTCAAAATCTCGGACTATTCCGAAGAATTGCTGGATGCGCTTGATACGCTGGAAAACTGGCCCGCCAAAGTGCGGCTGATGCAGGAAAACTGGATCGGCAAGTCGCGCGGGCTGCAATTCGGGTTCGAACGCACCGATGATGAAGAGCCGATCACCGTCTATACGACTCGGCCCGATACGCTGCTGGGCGCATCCTTTGTTGGTATTTCGCCGGATCACCCGATTGCCAAGCAGCTTGAGGTCGAAAACCCCGAAGTTGCTGAATTTGTTGCCGAATGCCGCAAGGGCGGCACCACGGAAGAGGCCATCGAGACGGCCGAAAAGCTGGGTTACGACACCGGCATTCGCGTGCGTCACCCGCTGGACCCGAACTGGGAACTGCCGGTCTGGATCGCCAACTTCATCCTGATGGATTACGGAACTGGCGCGATCTTTGCCTGCCCCGCGCATGACCAGCGTGATCTTGATTTCTGCCGCAAGTATGGCCTGCCGGTCATCGACACCTTCTTTGCACCGGATGACGATACGCCGGTCGACAAGATCGCCTTTGTGCCGCCGAAAACTGAAAAAGTCCGCTGGGTGGACCATTTCGCAGGCCTGACCGAGGCCACTGGGGATGAGGCGATCAACGCCACCGTCGATTTCGCGGAAAAAGCAGGTTGGGGTGAAGGCGTCACCAAATATCGCCTGCGCGATTGGGGGCTCAGCCGTCAACGCTATTGGGGCTGCCCGATTCCGGTCGTGCATTGCGACGAATGTGGCACCGTGCCCGAGAAGAAAGAGAATCTGCCGATCGAATTGCCTTACGACGATGGCAACGGCAAACCCATCGACTTCTCGATCCCCGGCAACCCGCTGGACCGCCATGCCAATTGGCGTGACACCCCTTGCCCGTCTTGCGGCGCGCCTGCCAAACGCGAAACCGACACGATGGACACCTTCGTCGATTCGTCGTGGTATTTTGCCCGTTTCACCGCGCCACGCGCTGACACACCCACCGATCTGGCCGAGGCCGAATACTGGATGAATGTCGACCAGTATATCGGCGGTATCGAGCACGCGATTCTGCACCTGCTCTATTCGCGCTTCTTCGCGCGGGCGATGAACATCACGGGTCACCTGCCTAAGAAAGCCATCGAGCCGTTCAATGCGTTGTTCACGCAAGGCATGGTCACGCATGAGATCTATCAGACACGCGACGCCAATGGCCGTCCGGTTTATCACCTGCCCGAAGATGTGACCGACGGAAAACTGGCCGACGGCACCGACGTTGAGATTATCCCCTCGGCCAAGATGTCGAAATCAAAGAAAAACGTGGTCGACCCGGTCAGCATCATCTCGGCCTTCGGCGCGGATACCGCGCGTTGGTTCGTCCTGTCCGATTCGCCGCCTGAACGGGATGTGGAATGGACCGCATCCGGGGCCGAGGCTGCGTTCAAGCACCTCAGCCGTGTGCATCGGATCGCGACGGAAATCGCCGAATCGGATGTTCCGGCCAATGCCGAGGATGAAACCCTGCTGCGCGAGATGCACAAAGCCATCCATGACGTCACTGGCGGCGTCGAATCTTTCGGCTTCAACGCCTCAATCGCCAAGCTTTATGCTTTCACCAACACGCTGGCCAAATCCAAGGCGGGCACCGCGGCCAAACGCGAGGCCGCCAAAACGCTGGCACAGCTGATGTCGCCGATGACCCCACACCTGTCCGAGGAGCTTTGGCAGCTGCTGGGTGGCGAAGGACTGGTTGCCACGGCACCATGGCCTGTTGCGGATGCAGCTATGCTGGTGGACGACACCGTCACCCTGCCGATCCAGATCAACGGCAAGCGCCGCGCGGAAATCAGCGTGGCCAAAGATATGCCCAAGGACGAGGTTGAAAAAGTCGCGCTGAGCACCGAAGCTGTGCAAAAGGCGCTGGATGGCGCTACACCCAAGAAAGTAATCGTTGTACCGGGCCGGATCGTGAATGTCGTCGTTTAACCGCAGAACCTTGTTGCTGATGCCCTTGGCGCTTGCCGCCTGCGGGTTTGAACCTGTGTACGCTCCGGGCGGATCGGGCTCGGCGCTTTTTGGTCGCGTAGAAGTGTCGGCACCAAACACGGTCACCAGCTTTCTTCTGGTAGAAGATCTGGAACAAAAGCTGGGCCGTAGCGCAACATCCGGCAGTGAATACAGTCTGGACGTTTCCGTCGTGACCCAGACGGTGGCGGCATCGATTACCTCAACGAACGAAACCAACCGTCTTATCATCAACGGGACTGCCAACTATTCGCTTAGATCGAATGCGACGGGGCAAGTTCTTGCCTCGGGCTCGGTGACGGACTTCGTGGGGTATTCGGCTGCCGGTTCCACCGTATCCACCCTGGCTGATGAGCGGGATGCAACGCAGCGCCTGATGGTGATTCTGTCCGATCAGATCATCAGTCGGCTGTACGCCACGCCGGACCTGTCCGCATGAAGCTGAGCCCGCGCGAGGCCGAGGGATATTTCTCGAGACCCGACGCGGATAAGACCGGGCTGTTGATCTACGGTGCGGATGCGATGCGCGTGGCGCTAAAGCGGCAACAGGTTTTGGCCGCTCTGCTGGGCGCCAATGCCGAAGAAGAGATGCGGCTGACCCGCCTGCCCGGAAGCGATCTGCGTGGCGATCCGGCCTTGTTGCTGGACGCGGTCAAGGCGGTCGGGTTCTTTCCCGGGCCACGCGCTGTATTCGTCGAAGACACAACCGACACGGCCGCCCCAGCAATCCTTGCCGCGCTGGAAGATTGGGTGGCTGGCGATGCCCAGATCATCGTCACCGCCGGACAGCTAAAGGCCAGTTCCAAGATTCGCAAAGCGTTCGAATCGCACCGCTCGGCCTATGCGGTAGGTATCTATGACGACCCACCATCCCGGGCCGAAGTCGAACGAATACTTTCTGAGGCCGGTTTGCAGAACATCCCGCGCGATTCGATGGCCGCGATTGCTGAGCTGGCAACCGGTATAAGCCCCGGTGACTTTACCCAAACGATTGAGAAACTGTCGCTTTACAAGCGCGGTGACAGTTCCGAGCTGAACATTGAAGACGTCGAAGCCTGCGCGCCCCGCTCGACCGAGGCCGCCCTGGATGATGTGCTGAACGTGGTTGCCGATGGTCGCGCGGGTGAAATCGGCCCGCTGATCCGACGTTTGCAATCACAGGGAACCAATGCGGTCAGCCTGTGCATCGGCGCGACAAGGCACTTCCGCACTTTGTACGCCTGCGCATCCGATCCGGGCGGAGCAGCACAGGGCATCGGAAAGCTGCGCCCCCCGGTTTATGGGAAACGGCGCGACCGCATTCTGCGTCAGGCCCAAGGGTGGGGTGCGCCAAAATTGCAAACTGCGTTGACGGTTCTGACAGATACGGACCTGTCGCTGCGCTCGGCCGGGCAAACGGCACCGGCCATGGCATTGGTCGAACGTGCCATGATCCGTTTGGCGATGCTGGCGCGGACCCGCTAACCGCTTTGATCCAACCAATATGCCGCCGAACGCCCAGCCCAACGGCCGGTCGCCAGGCAGGCTGTCAGAAGGTACCCCCCGGTCGGGGCCTCCCAATCCAGCATCTCGCCCGCGCAAAACACTCCGGGACATGCAGTCAGCATGAGCCCCTCATTAAGCGCCGCACGTGGCACGCCTCCTGCCGTGGAGATGGCCTCGTCCATCGGACGCAGGCCGGAGTGTTTGATCTGCAGATGCTTGATCACGCTCACGTCTAGCGATTGGGTCTGGCCGTCGCGCTTGGACATTTCATGAAACAGGGCAACCTTTTGCGGAGACAGGTGAAGAGATTTCTTCAGCCATTGTGAGAGGGTTGTTTTTGATTTCTTTGACGCAAAACGGCTGCGCAACGTATCGGCATCCAAATCCGGAACCAAGTCGACAAAAAGTGGTGCTCTGTCACGCAAGGCCGGGGTCAGTGAGTACAATCCGCCCCCTTCCAACCCTTTCGCCGACACCGTAGCCTCGCCCCGGCTTTCAATTTCTCCAGCCCTCCACCGCACAGATTTCAATGCCGCGCCAAAATGCGGCTGCATACGGGGGCTCCATTCCACGGAAATGGCTGAGTTTGCGGGTGCGAAAGGTGTGAGGGGCACGCCGTTACCCGTCAGCACCGATGCCCAAGCTCCGTCTGATCCCAACCGCGACCAGCTTGCCCCACCCAGCGCAAGAACAGTCACATCGGGGTACAGGTTCTTCCTGCCATCATCCGTGTCGAATACGGCTTGGGCCCCGTCCCAACCAACCCACCGCCAACGTGTTCTGATCTGCACGCCAACCTCTGCGAACCGTGCCAGCCACGCCCGCAACAGCGGAGAGGCCTTCATCGACGTCGGAAACACTCGCCCGGTCGAGCCCGTGAACAACTCTTGCCCCAACCCTTGCGCCCATGTTTGCACGTCCGACGCATCGAATTCGGCAATCATCGGTCCCAACCAGGTCGCGGCCTCACCATAGGATCCCAGCAAAGTCTCAAGCGGCTCGTCCTTGGTCAGATTCAGCCCGGACTTCCCGGCCATCAGGAATTTTCGCGCCACCGAAGGCTTGGCCTCGGCCACCACAACGGAATGCCCGGCTTTGGCCATTTCCTCGGCCGCCATCAGGCCTGCGGGTCCGCCGCCGATCACCAGTGCCTGTGCCATCCCTGCCCTCTTGCCTTTCGCGCCACCTGACGCAACCTTACCCTCGTCATGACGAACAGCGATCCGATCTGCCCGCTCTGCAACCGCCCGATCCCGGATGGGGGCGGAAGCCTGCACCATCTGATCCCAAAACTCAAAGGGGGCAAGGGCGGACCCACCGTCCTGCTGCACCAGATCTGCCATAAAGAGGTGCATGCGACCCTGACCGAGGCGGAATTGGCCCGTGAATTCAACAGCGTCGAGGCCCTGCGCGCCCATCCGAGGCTGGAGAAATTCCTGAATTGGGTTCGCAAACGCCCGCCCGGCTTTCGCTCGAAAGTTCCGGGCAAGCGTCGAGGTCGTTGATCAGCCGGGATTAACCGGGTCGCCAAACGCGTCCCGCGTCGGCGCGGCAAGCCCCTGAAACTCCAACCCGCGATAATCGGGTACATTGGCAAACCTAACGCCTTTGACGTGTTGGAACTCCAACGTTGTGTAGGGGCGTTTCCACAGCCATTCGCGATTTTCTACTGACCAAGGGTCTGGATTTGGCGGAGCCTCGTCGGTGAACGCGTAAAAATGCAGATCAAAGCCGTATTGCCCAATGTCCTGCATCGAAAGCAGGCGCATGCCCTTGCCCCGGCAGAATTCATCCTCGGCTTCTATATTTCCGGTGCGCAGGGTGATCTGGCCGATACAAGCCTGTGCAAACGGATCGCCCGGGTCTGCAGCGTTTGGCGGCCGGTTGCCTTCGAAATCATGCTGAAGCAGCTCAATCACAAAGCCTTCGGGGTCTTTGAGGTGACACATGTACCCGATGTCCAGAAACTGTTTCGGGTCAGAAGCCTCAACTCCCTTTTCGCGCAGGAATGCGGCCGCCAAATCGACATCCGGTACGGTTATGCCGATTTTCCAATAACGTTGCCCTGTGTCATGAGTGTAGCCCCCGCCGCCAGGCATCAGCAACAAATCGGCGTCTTGCCCCGGATAGCCGATGCGCAGGCTCACCCCCTGGGCCTGAACCGACATCCCAAGGACATCCGTATAGAATTTGCCCAGTTGTTCAGGATCGGCGACGCGTAGTCGCAGGCCAGACAGCCTCATCCGCACAGCCCGGCAATACCGGCAGCGATCTTGGGGTCGGCGGCGGTGATATCAGCGACCAGTTCACGCGCTGTCTGCATCAGCGCATCCGGTGCCACCACCCGATCCACCAAACCAAAGGCATAGGCCTCGTCCGCGGTGATCTTTTGCCCGGCCATCAGGACCAACTTGGTGCGTGACGGCCCTATCAGCGCCGACATGCGCACAGGATCGGACGGTTGCGGCAGAAAGCCCAGCTTCATCACAGGATAAAAAAACTTGGCGGACGGGACCGCTATTCGAATGTCACAGGCGAGCACCATCCCGTTCGCGCCGCCGGCCAAAGTGCCATTCAAAGCGGCAACGGTCAGGCAGGGCAGGGCAGCGATCGCACCCGACAAACGCTCCCATACGTCCGAGGTTGCAAGCCCGGCGCGCGCCTCGTCCAGATCGGCGCCGGCGCTGAACACGCTGCCCGCTCCGGTCAGGATCAACGCGCGTGCCTCGGCGGCGGCTTCGGCAATTTCGGCCAATTCGGTCAACATCGCCCCGGTCAACGCGTTGGCTTTGCCGGGATTGTTCAGAGTGACGATCCACAACCCGTCTTCTTTGTTCAGTTCGATCACGTCAGCCCAACCCTTTGTCGAATATCTTCGCGCCGCAAGGAGATTTCGGTCCCCAAGAATTCATCCGCATCGGACGTGCACATCCACAGCAGCGCCTTCGCTGGCCAGTCGGCAGGGATATGATCGCTCCAGTCCAACTGGCTGACGGCGTTGATACCGCTTGTCTTGATGACCCGCTGCATATCCGTCGCCACGGTCCCCGGCGACAGACCCATGGCGCGGATACCGTGCAACGATTCCTCAAGATGGAGGCATTCCGTCAGCATTTTTGCACCGGCCTTGGAGGCACAATAGTGGCTCCATGCCTCAACCGGGTTCGAGGCCGCGCCTGATGATACGGTCAGCACGGTGCCTCCACCGGCTGCGCGCATGATGGGCAGGGCAGCGCGCATTCCGTAGAACACACCCTTGAGGTTTATGTCGATCGCCTTGTCCCAGGCCGCAACATCCGCGTTCGAAAGATGAAAGATCGGATCAATGACGCCGGCGTTCCCGATAAGAACATCCAAACCGCCAAAGCGGTCGACGCAATCTGCCACGGCCTGTTCGACCAGCGCAAAATCACTGACGTCACATTCCAGTGCGATTGCGTTTTCGCCCAGCGCAGATGCCAATGCGGCGATCTGATCGCGGCTACGCGCGACTAGCGCCACGTTCGCACCTGCTGCGGCAAAAAGGCGCCCTGCCTCTGCTCCGATGCCGCGGCTTGCCCCGGTTATCAGTACGGTTTTCCCCTGCATTTGGTTCCTATACCTCCAACGGTTTGAATTTGTGTGAATGCTTACCGCGCGAAGGGGGAAAGGGTCCAGCCCTTGCCCCTTGACGCCCGACGTCACAAGCACGACGATGCCGGCAAAATTATCTAGAAGGGTACTGTAATGTCCGTTTTCCTTCGCCGCAGTTGCGGTGCTGTATTGGCATATGCCGTTATCACACAAGGCGCACTTGCCGACCTGACCTCGCAGGATGTCTGGAATGATTGGAAAACCTATCTGGGTCAGATGGGGTACACCGTTTCGGGCGACGAAACCGTTTCAGGCAATGTAACTACGATTGCCGACATGGCTGTTTCGATGGACCTGCCGGAAGAGGATGCAACCTTCCAGATGGTCGTTCCGGAAATGAGCCTGACGGAAAACGGCGACGGCACGGTCAGCATCGATTTCCCTGACACCTATGTGATGACCGTGTCCGGCCAGGGAGATGGCGAGGAATTCTCGGTCGATATCAACTATTCTGAGACCGGAATGAACCTGGTCGTTTCAGGCTCGCCCGACGAAATGACCTACGACTATTCGGCCGACACGATAGGTATCAAGCTGGATGGTCTGAATGTGGACGGCGAAAAGATGCCCGCTGATGCGCTCGCGCTCAGCTTAAACATGACAGATCTGGCTGGCAGCTCGGTCATGAAAATCGGCGAAAACCGTGACATTGATCAGAAGTTTACCGCGGGTGGGATGACCTATGATATGGCGTTCCAGGACCCGGACAGCGGCGACACGGCTAGGGTTGACGGCTCGATGAGCCAGCTGGCGTTTGAGGGCACAAACGTTATCCCATCCGAATTCGACATCTCGGACCCGCAGGCCTTCTATAAGGCGGGCTTCTCGTTCTCGGGGCTGTTCACCTACGGATCCGGCCAGAACGCGATTGCAGGCACCAGCGAAGGCGAGGCATTCTCGGTCGGAAGCGAGTCTCAGGGTGGCAAATTTGGCGCCAGCATCGACGCAGAGCGTCTTGCCTATGACATCGAGCAGAACAGCGCGAAAGTCGCAGTGACGACGGCCGACCTGCCTTTCCCGATCGAAATCGCGATGGAGAATGCCGGGTTCAAGTTTGAAATTCCGGTGCAGAAATCCGAGGAAATCCAACCGTTTGGGTTCGCCATGAACCTGACCGACTTCACCATGTCGGATATTCTGTGGAGCATGTTCGACCCAGCAGGCGCCCTGCCGCGCGACCCGGCGACCATTGCGCTGGATACGACCGGGACCGCCAAGGTTCTGTTGAACATCTTTGATCCTACCGCAGTCGAAAACCTGGATACATCTGACGCCGCACCGGGCGAGTTGCACTCGCTGAAGATCAACGAACTGCTGGTGTCTCTGGTCGGAGCCAAGCTGACAGGTGAAGGCGATTTCACCTTCGACAACTCCAACGTCTCAGAGTTCGACGGAATGCCCACGCCGACCGGCGTTGCCAAGCTGAAACTGAATGGTGCCAACGCCCTGATCGACAAGTTGATCGAGATGGGGCTGGTGTCAGACAGCGATGCAATGGGCGCGCGGATGATGATGGGTCTGATGGCCGTACCGGGTGACGAGCCTGACACGCTGAATTCGGAAATCGAATTCACTGCGGATGGTCAGATTCTGGCGAATGGCCAACGTATCAAGTAACACTTCGGGAAGGCGGCACTGCTGCCTTCCCAATCCTTCGCCCGTGGTGCGAACTCCGGCACCGGGCGCATCGTGGCGAATTCCATTTCAATAGTTTGCTCAACCTAAAATAGCCGCAGGCCTTGCGAGACCGGCGGTCCAAGGCTAGGTCGAATGCACACAGACCGGAGGCCTCATGACCCGCACACCCGAAGAAATCAGCCATAATCTGCTGGACGCGGCCCGCAAAGCCGGGGCCGAAGCGGCGGATGCCATCGTTCTGGATGGCTCATCGGTATCGGTTGAAGTCCGCAGTGGCGCGCTGGAGCACGCGGAACGGTCCGAAGGCACCGACCTGGGACTGCGTGTGTTTCTAGGCAAGCGGCAGGCGATCGTCTCAAGTTCGGACAGTCGCCCCGAAACGCTGACGGCGATGGCGCAACGTGCAGTGGCCATGGCAAACGAAGCTCCGGAAGATCCTTTTACAGGGTTGGCCACGCCCGACCAGCTTGCAAAAGACTGGGATATCGCGGCGCTGGAACAATTCGACCCGACGCCGGAACCATCGGCGGATACGCTTTTGCAGGATGCACTGGCTGCCGAAGCTGCCGCTTTGGCCATAGAAGGCGTGTCCCAAGTATCAGACGCCGCGGCCGCTTATGGCACCCACCGCGTGCATCTGGCTGCCACAAATGGCTTTTCCGGCGGGTATTCCCGCAGCAGCCGCTCGACCTCTTGCGTTGCTATCTCGGGCCAAGGCACAGGGATGGAACGCGACTACGACGGCGACAGCCGCACATTCCAGAGTGACCTGCGCAGCCCTGATGAGATTGGCCGCTCGGCAGGTGAACGCGCCGTTGCGCTGATTGGGGCACAAAAACCCGCGACAGGCACATTCCCTGTCCTGTTCGACGAGCGGATTTCGTCTTCGCTGATCGGTCATCTTTTGGCCGCCAGCAACGGCGCCGCCATTGCCCGTGGTGCGTCATGGCTGAAGGACAACCTGGGAGAGCAGGTCCTGCCTGAACACCTGTCACTGATCGAAGACCCGCATCGCCCGCGTATCTCGGGCTCTCGCCCCTTTGACGCCGAAGGTTTGCCAACACAGCGAAGGGCCGTTGTTGAAAACGGAGTACTGACCGGGTGGACCCTGGATTTGGCCAGCGCACGAAAACTGGGCATGGCCTCGACCGGGAATGCGGCGCGTGGCGTGTCCGGCCCCCCGTCGCCCAGCAACTGGAACCTGAGCCTGACCCAAGGCACGCACAGCCGGGACGATCTGCTGCGTGACATGGGAACCGGCCTGTTGGTGACCTCGATGATCGGATCGACGATCAACCCCAATACCGGCGACTACTCACGTGGGGCATCAGGCTTTTGGGTCGAAAACGGGGAAATCACCCACCCCGTCAACGAATGCACGATCGCTGGCAATCTGCGTGACATGCTGAAACGGATTATTCCGGCAAATGACGCACGTACGTACTTGTCCCGCGTGGTGCCATCGATCCTAATCGAAGGAATGACACTTGCCGGCACCTGACCTGCAACTGCTGATTGACGCCGCATTGGAAGCCGGAAAGATCGCCACTCGGTTTTCGGGGACCACGGCGCAACGATGGGATAAACCCGACGGAGCCGGCCCGGTGACCGAAGCAGATCTGGCCGTCAACGCGATGCTTGAGCAAATGCTGCCCGCAGCGCGTCCGGGGTATGGCTGGTTGAGCGAAGAGACCGAGGATTCAGCTGACAGGCTGTCGAAAGACCGTGTTTTCATCATTGATCCCATCGACGGCACCCGCAGCTTTGCCGAAGGCTCGCGGACCTGGGCCCATTCCTTGGCCATCGCCGAACAGGGCGAAGTGACGGCCGCTGTGATCTACCTGCCTTTGCGAAACCTGCTTTATGCCGCAGCAAAAGGTCAGGGTGCCACGCTCAACACCAAAAAGATCCGGGTCAGCGAACTCGGTGTGTTGGAAAGCGCCGAGGTGTTGGCCGCGAAACCCAACATGCAGCCGCAACACTGGCGTCAGGGGCAGGTACCCGAGTTCAAACGGAACTACAGGCCATCTCTGGCCTATCGCATGGCCCTTGTTGCACAGGGACGATTTGACGGGATGATGACCCTCAGGCCCAGTTGGGAATGGGACATCGCCGCCGGTGATCTGATTATACGCGAAGCCCTCGGCCGGTGTTCGGACCGCGCGGGGCTGCCTCTGCGGTTCAACAATGCAATTCCGTGTCTGAACGGTGTGATCGCTGCGGGTTCAGGTGTTTATGGGCTACTGTCGGAACAACTCGAACCGGAAAGCCCTGGAATCGCACCATGAGCAAGCCACGCTCGTTAAGCCTTGCCGCCTATCGCGTGCTGTCCTGGGGTATGCAAAATACCGCCAGCAACGGCGATATTGCGCGCCCCGAGGGCGAGGTTTTGTGGTTGCACATAAATGCGTGGGAACGTCACCGCGCTATTGTTGATTTTTGCCAGCGGTTGCAGCAGACGCGCCCCAATCTGTCGGTGGTTCTGACCGCGCCACCTGATGCAGATCTGACAAGATGGGCCAGCAGCGGATACCCTTTGGTCAACCTGCCCGCCGAACAAACCGGGGCTGCGCGCGCGTTTCTGGACCATTGGCGTCCGGATATCGGAATATGGGTCGGGGGCGGCCTGATGCCTAACGTGATCACGCGCGCCGAGGAACGCGGGATTCCCCTGATGTTGATCGAAGCACAGGCGGACGTGAAAATCGCACGGGGCGGCCGTTGGTTGCCCGATATCACAAGATACACGATTGACTGTTTTCAAACGATCCTGTGCACGACACCGGAAATCGCCCGTCAAATTCGGCGGCTAGGCGTCGCTTCGAACAAGGTGCAAGAGGCACCGCCCCTTCATATCAGCCCAAATCCGCGCCCATGGCCCGAGGACGAACTGATCGAAGTGAACCATGCACTATCTGGCCGACCGGTCTGGTTAGCGGCGTGGGTCCAGGACAAAGAATTCATCTCGGTCCTCAGCGCCCATAGACAGGCAATGCGCATGCTGCCGCGTTTGGCGTTGGTATTGCAAGTGGCCGATGTTACCGAAGCCGGACCGCTGCACCGGCGGCTTGAAGCGATGGATCTGCGCTGTACCAACTGGGATGAAAGCGGGACGATCGAGGATATGACTCAGGTGATCCTCTCCGCCGTGCCCGAGGATCTGGGTCTTTGGCAGCGGGTATCGCCCGTTACCTTCATGGGCAGCTCTCTGGAACGCGGCGCCGGGGGCGCGGATCCGCTGATCGCCACGGCGCTGGGATCAGCTGTGATCCACGGTCCGTTTGTGCACAGCCAACAACAGCTTTACGATCAGCTTGACCGGGCCGGGGCCGCGCGCACGGTCAGGTCCGCCACCGAACTGGGCGATGCAGTGGTGGAACTGTTGGCACCGGATCATGCCGCCAATATGGCGTTGGCCGGGTGGCAGATCGTTACCGAGGGTGCGCCGCAAGCGGATCACCTAATCGACATGATTCAGGACTACCTGGACCAGCGGAGTGCAGACGATGCGAGCACCTGATTTCTGGAATACCGCGCCAGATCGGCTCGACCTGCGCGCACGGCTACTGGCACCGCTTGGGCGGCTCTATGCTGGCGCTACGGCGCGTCGGGTCGCCTCGGAACCCGGCATTAACCCGGGTGTTCCTGTCATTTGCATTGGCAACCTGAACGCGGGTGGCACCGGCAAGACCCCGACTGTGATCTGGATGATCGAGCAATTGCGCGATGCCTGGCATGAGACACATGTGGTCACGCGCGGCCATGGCGGCTCGCTCGAAGGGCCGGTGCGCGTGGACCCCGGCAAGCATACCGCGGCGCAGGTCGGGGATGAGCCCCTGTTGCTAGCGGCATTTGCCGATGTCTGGGTCGCCAAAGACCGCGCCGCTGGAGCAAAGGCAGCCGCCGCGGCGGGTGCCACAGTCATCGTGCTGGACGACGGGTTTCAAAACCCCTCGGTGGCCAAGGACTTCTCGGTCATTGTGGTGGACGCATCGCGCGGATTTGGAAATGGACTATGCCTCCCGGCTGGCCCCCTGAGGGAACCGGTGGAAGACGGGTTGCAGCGCGCTGATCTTGTGCTGTCTCTTGGCGAAGCTAATGCCCAAATCGAGTTTGCCGAACGCTGGGGGAAAAAACTGTCCGTCCCACATGCGACCGGCGCGGTTGAGCCGCTGCAAACCGGCATGGATTGGAGCGATACGCCTGTTCTTGCCTTTGCGGGCATCGGACACCCCGAGAAGTTCTTTGCCACTTTGCGCCAACAAGGCGCGACCTTGCTGCGGGCCGAAGCGCTGGATGACCACCAGCCGCTGACGCCCGCACTGATGACTCGTCTTGAAAACGAAGCCCGCTTGTTGCGCGCGCAAATGGTCACCACGGAAAAAGACGCCGTTCGCCTGCCGGCTGCGTTTCGCAGCAAGGTCATCACGCTTCCGGTTCGTCTAAAGGTCGATGAGGCGGACAAGATCAGGCAGATGCTTTTGCAGATCGCCCCGTCGCCCTGAAGGACGACCGGCCCGGATTGAGCCGGTCGTAAAAGCAATTAGCTGCCCAGTTCGTCTTCGATCAACTTTTTGAAGCCGTCATAGGACTGATTCTCGACCGGCTTGCCATTCACGATGAAGGACGGGGTCGCCTGAATACCGTCGCGCTCGGCGTTTTCCTGATACCAAGCGACCAGCGTCTGCGCGCGGGTTCCGTCCTGCAGACAGGCTTCAAGCTGATCATTGTCGATACCAGCCAGACGCCCGATTTTGCGCAGCTCGTCCACGATTTCAGCGGGACCACCGGCTTTGGTCCACTCGGACTGGCCTTCGTAGATCAGGTCGGAGATGCCAAAGAACTTTTCGGGCCCGCCGCAGCGTGCAACCATCGACGCCCACAGGCCATAGCGGTCAAAGTAGACCTCGCGATAGATGAACTTCACCTTACCTGTGTCGATGAAATCCTTCTTGAGCTGCTTGTACGCTCCCGAGTGGAAATTCGCACAATGCGGGCAGGTATAGGACGCATATTCGATGATCTCGACTGGTGCGTCTTCGGCGCCCAGAGTCATCTCGACGATGGTCGAGGTGTCCAGATCGGCCTCTTGCGCCTCGGCGCTGCTAATCAGCGGATAGGCGGGGTTGGAATTTGACAGCGACAGCCAATAACCGCCAGCGGCCACGGCGACGGCCGCACAAATTCCGGTTGCAATACGGCTCATTTCTCAGCCCTTTCTCAGCGTTTTTGCTTGGATAAAACGTTACGGCCCAGACGTTCAAGGGCTGCGCGCAGATCACCATCGTGAACTTCCTGCGCAGCGCGGTCTGCCTCGGCTTCTATTTCTGGTTCGATCTTGGGTTTCGCTTGTTTCGGCTTGTGGTCGAAACTGGCCTGCCCCTCGGCAAATCCTGTCGGAGCGGTCTGGGTGATGCGCACCCGGCTGATGGCATTATAGCCATAAACCGCGTTCACCTTGCCACGCAATTGTTCCTTCTGCATCTCCAGCATCGGGGCCTGCGGTCCAGTGGTCAGAACCGTCAGCGTGGCACCAATACCACCCTTCCCGTAACCCACTTTTACCGGTCGCGCGATAGCGGCCATATCCTGTCCAACGATCTCGGACCAATGGGTCAGCAGGCGTGATACGGCAAAGCCCCGGCTTTCACCGGCGCGCCTGATCTGGTCGTTCAGCAATGTCGCGGTGCGTTTGAACCCGCGGGTCGAAGAACGTCTGCGCTGCATCTGGTTTCCAACTCCTGCGCCGCTATTGTAAAGGGCAGGACAACAGGCGCCAGCGAAACCCGACAGGGAGATAGATAAAACTTGCGTGACTCCGGTGAATTTGACGTGAGCAGTGCGCTGCTGGATTGGTACGACCGCCATGCCCGCGAGATGCCTTGGCGCGTAGCTCCCGCCGATAGGGCTGCGGGTGTGATGCCCGACCCCTACCGCATATGGTTGTCCGAGGTCATGCTGCAGCAGACCACTGTTGCAGCCGTACGCGACTATTTCGTGCGGTTCACAACCCGTTGGCCGACAGTTCAGGCACTGGCCGCCGCCCCGGATGATCAGGTCATGGGGGAATGGGCAGGACTTGGCTATTACGCGCGTGCTCGGAACCTTCTGAAATGCGCCCGGGTCGTTGCCGAACAACATGGTGGAACGTTCCCCGATACCTATGACGCGCTCCTCAATTTGCCGGGGATCGGTCCCTACACCGCCGCTGCAATTTCCGCCATCGCCTTCGACCGACCCGAAACCGTGTTGGACGGCAACGTAGAACGGGTCATGGCCCGACTTTTCGACATTCACGACCCTTTGCCCGGTTCAAAACCGCAACTGAAAAAGCATGCGGCTGCACTTACGCCTGCCGCGCGACCGGGAGACTATGCGCAGGCGGTCATGGACCTGGGGGCAACAATCTGTACACCAAAATCTCCGGCCTGCGGTATCTGCCCGGTGCAAGCCCGCTGCGCCGCTCGCGCCGCTGGAACGCAATCCGATTTGCCACGCAAGACTCCAAAAAAACCCAAACCCATGCGATACGGCCATGTCTATATAGCCCAAGGCGATAACGGAGCCTTTCTGATGGAACGTCGTCCCGACAAGGGGCTGCTGGGTGGTATGCTGGGCTGGCCGGGGTCAGAATGGTCAGACGGCCCGGCCGAGGCACCGCCCTTTCCGTGCGAATGGCAGGTGCTGCCGGGTGAGGTACGCCATACATTTACCCACTTCCACCTGATCCTGCGGATCTGGACGACCACGCTGCCGGTCGGCTGGTCGCATGACGATCTGATTGTCATGGAAAAACACGCTTTCCGCCCCAGTGACCTACCAACTGTTATGCGCAAAGTGTATGACCTCTGGCGCTCTATGTAACCCATTGTGTGGCATTGCCGGGTAGGGCTAGTCTGCCCACAGTTTCTCGGAGCGAAGCGATGATCGCATCAGACAGTCTGTCACGCTGGCAAGCGGTATTGCCCTTCTGGGTGTCCTTCCTGCTGATCCCCGTCATCTGGCTTGCCGCCGTTGCCGGAGGCTGGTGGGTCTTGCTTGTGCCTCTTTCGACTTGGTGGGCGTTTGCAGTTCTGGATCGGTTAACGGGGCTGAACCTTGAAAATGCCGATCCGGCCACGCCGGACGGCGGTCTCAAATGGTACATTCTGCTGACCAAGGCATGGGCCCCGGTTCAGTTTCTTACGCTGTTTGGGTTGCTCTGGTACGCCACTCATACCGATCACCTGTCTGTTTTTAGCAAGATTGGATTGTTCTTCGGGATGGGTGTGATCTCGGGCACCATCGGGATCAACTACAGCCATGAACTGATGCACCAGAAAGGGCGGTCGGAACGTTGGCTGGGTGATATTCTACTGGCCATGGTGTTATATTCTCACTTCCGGTCAGAGCACTTGCTGGTTCACCATCGCTATGTCGGAACACCACGCGATCCGGTCACTGCACGGTACAATGAAGGGTTTCACCGCTTCTATCCGCGCGTTCTGTGGCAGTGCCTTGCATCCGCCTTCCACGCAGAAAGGGACAAGCTGGCGCGCAAGCAACGTCCGTGGACCGACCCGGCGAACCCGTTCTGGCGCTATTTGGCGCTTCAGGCAGGCATGCTGATTTTGGCTTTCGTGGTCGGGGGATGGTCAGGTGTGGCCCTGTTCCTGGTGCAAGCGGGCGTCGCCATATGGCAGCTGGAACTGGTGAACTACGTCGAACATTACGGCCTGACCCGCAAACACCTTGGCGATGGCAAGTACGAGCATGTCCAGCCGCGCCATTCGTGGAACGCCTCGCAAAAAGCGTCGAACTGGCTGCTGATCAACCTGCAGCGTCACTCGGACCATCACTACAAACCCAACCGACGCTTTCCGCTGCTGCAGCATCATTCAGAAGATGCGGCTCCGCAACTGCCCTATGGCTATCCGGTTATGACCGTCGCTGCGATGGTCCCACCGCTTTGGCGGCGCGTCATGAACCCCCGCGTTCGGGCCTGGCGGCGTCAATATTATCCCGAAGTCACCGATTGGAAGCCGTACAACAGATCTCTCAACCCGTTGCCGCGTTCGTGACCGCAGCGCGCGCCCGCGCGCTGCCTGGCCCAACGGAATGGCGCGCATCTCTGATGCGTGGCAGATCGGCGGGAGCTGCCCGTTCTACTGCGCCCAGATATCCATAGTGCCCTGCACCCCGCGCACCGGCTGGTTTTCATGCTTTACAAAACCTGCTGTCAGATAGGCGGCGTTATTGCCCTCCTGCATCACCTGTGCCCGGACCGCGTCACTCAGCACCACGTGAACACCAAGGTCACGCGTCATCGCTTCGAGCTTGGCGGAGACATTCACCGCATCCCCGATAACCGCAAATTCCAGTCGGTTCGCTCCGATATCTCCCAATACCACCGAGCCATAGTGAACCCCAATTCCTACACGAATTTCCGGCTCACCTGCCCGTCGCCGCTCCAGGTTCCAGCGATCGATCACATCCACCATATCGCGCGCGCAAGCCACCGCGTTACTGGCATCCAATGGGGTCGTCACCGGCGTACCGAATGTGGCCATCAGACCATCCCCAAGATATTTGTCCAACGTGCCATGATGGCGAAACACTTCGGTTTCCATTCGGGCGTGAAAGCCGCGCAAAACTTCAATGACTTCATACGGGTCGCGCCCGGCAGCGAATTTGGTAAACCCCACGATGTCGATGAACAAAACGGCGATGTCTTCTTTGCGAACCTGCTTGAGCGGCTCATCATTCTGGCTGAGTTCGTCCACGACGTTCGGAGAGAAATATCGCGACAGGTTTGCACGCTCCCTCTCAAGCCCGGCATTTGTCATCAACAATCGATTGAGCCGCCGCATCGAGATACCAAGCGTAACCGCGACCATCAGGAATACGATCACCTGCTGAATACGCTGAGGGACCATGAAACTATTGGGATCCAGCAGTTCCGCAACATCCGGATATCCGGCCAATGCCTCGTACACGAGCTCACTGATGCCCGGGATTGGCGTAGCCACCCACCAGGCGATGATCCAGCCTACTGTCCACATCGCCGCCGTCCACGTGCCGATAGCCACGACTGTGCGCCACGAATAGGCCAGAGTTCCCGCTGCCAGAATGATGAAGAAATACTGGAAGTTGTCGAACCGGTATTGCATTGCCAGCGGTCGAACATCATCGCTGAACGGGTTCGGCACGATCATCCCCAAAGTCATGATCAGCAAGTCGACGAAGATCAGTAAAAGCTCGACCCGTGACTGGCCCACGCTGCCAGCCCGCCGGATCAACCAACCATTGGCGCAAATCAATAACAGGATGAAGTGATACCACAGAACGTCCCAATGGGGGTTCAGGTAGATCAACAAAATGCCGGTAAGGCCCATCGCCACCCAGCGGGCGCGGACGGCAAGTTCCAACCCTTCACGCTTGTGCCGTTCCAGCGCTGCCTCGGTGTACTTGTTGTCCAGATCATACTTGTCTGGCTGTGTTACAAAAAACCGCCCAAATCGGGATTCGCTGGCTGTTATATCCGACATTGCCAAGGTTCCTTCCGTAAGCAGCAGGACAAGGAATCTCATATCGGAACTGAATGAGGAATAAAACAAAAGACCCCGCCGAGATCGGCGGGGCAAGGCGTAGTGCCTTGTGTCAGGCCACAGGCACCGGCGGTATTCTTGAAATCAGTTGTGTAACTCGGCCCGGATCTGCTGACGCAAAACGTCGATCGGCACCGTTTTCCCATCGCGTTTAAAGCACCAGTAAGTCCAGCCATTGCAAGAGGGCGCGTTTTCCAGATGCGCGCCGACCTGGTGGATCGAACCTTTGACGTTATCGCCCACCAGCGTTCCGTCAGCCCGAACCTTGGCCTTGTGACGTTGATTCATCGAATAAAGCTCTTCACCCGGGCGCAGCATGCCACGTTCGACCAGCTGACCGAAGGGCACGCGCGGCTCAGCGCGCTTGCTTGCGCTGACTTCCAGCGCCTCACGGTCGAACTTGCGGACTTTGGAAATCCGTTTCTCAGCGACCTTGCGATAGCTTTCCTCGCGTTCGATCCCGATGAATTCGCGGCCCAGCATCTTGGCGACAGCACCAGTGGTACCCGTGCCAAAGAACGGATCCAAAATAACATCACCGGGGTTGGTCGAACCGATCAGGACACGGTGCAACAGGGATTCCGGCTTTTGCGTCGGATGCGCCTTGTCGCCGTTTTCATCCTTGAGGCGCTCATGCCCGGTGCAGATCGGCAGAACCCAATCGCTGCGCATCTGCACGCCTTCGTTCAGTGCTTTCAGGGCTTCGTAGTTGAACGTGTATTTCGCGCCTTCGCGCTTAGAGGCCCAGATCATCGTCTCATGCGCATTGGTGAACCGCTTGCCGCGGAAATTCGGCATCGGGTTCGATTTGCGCCAGACAACGTCGTTCAGAATCCAGTACCCGGCGTCCTGCAGGGCTGTGCCGACGCGGAAGATGTTGTGGTAGGAACCGATTACCCAAATCGCGCCATTGGGCTTGAGCAGACGATGCGCCGCTTTTAGCCATTCGCGGGTGAACTGGTCATAAACACCAAAGCTTGAAAACTGATCCCAGTGATCGTCAACCGCGTCTACCTGGCTGTTATCGGGGCGATGCAGCTGGCCTTTGAGTTGAAGATTATACGGCGGATCCGCGAAAATCAGGTCAACCGACTCCGCAGGTAGACTGTTCATCACATCGATGCAGTCGCCAGATAGAATCGTGTTTAAAGGGAGCGCTTTTGCGCCCTTTTTAGTGGTTGTTGTCATTCTACTGCCTCAAGTATCCACGGCGCTTTTGCGCTCATTTGGTTGAGACAAGGATGAGTCAAAGTCGATTCGCCGTCAATTTCTTTTTTGAATCAGCGGTTTACGATTTACTCTTGATACAAGATATTGTGTACCGGCTTGAACGAACGCCTATGATGTGGGGTCACACCTAGTTTTTGCAGCGCTTCCCTGTGTTGTTTTGACGGATAGCCTGCATTCTTCTCCCATCCATAGCCTGGATGCTGTTGCGCCAAATCCACCATCAGTTGATCGCGCCAGTTTTTGGCAATGATCGAAGCCGCTGCAATCGACACGGAATGCGCATCCCCTTTGACCACCGCCTGCGCCGGGATCGTCAAATCCTGCGGGATCATGTTTCCGTCGATCAGCAGATAGTCAGGCGGCGGATCCAAGGCCGCAACCGCACGTTCCATCGCCAGATGCGAGGCACGCAAGATGTTGTGTTCGTCAATCTCGGCAACCGAGGCTTCAGCTATCGCAAATTCAGCCCGGTCACGTACCGCAATTCCCAAAACAGCCCGTCGTTTCGCCGTCAGTTTCTTGGAATCGTTCAGCCCCTCGGGAATATCTTCGGGGTTCAGTATCACGGCGGCTGCAACCACAGGCCCGGCCAATGGCCCACGGCCCACCTCATCCACACCGGCAATGCGCAGATATCCTTGCGCCACTGCCGCCTGTTCAATCGAATAATCTGGCGTTGTCATACCAACCGAAAACCGCGTTTCGCGCCCCACCGCAAGGCAAAAAGAGAGGGCGGCTTGTGCCACCCTCTCTTGCGCGGCGCTTCTGTGGCACCGCTCCTGCTCGAAAGTGATTACTTGTAAACGACGCGGTATCCCTTCTGGCGCAGGCATGCGGGTTCATATGCCCGGTTCACCTTATTGCCGTTCCAGAAACCGACCTTGCACTCTTGCGGCAGGCTATTGGCATGTTTGTAGTGCTTCTTGAGGCATTTCGGAGCCAGAAGCGGGTGATTGTTCGAATAGGCGCTATACTTGCGCAGGCATTTCTGAGGCAGATCATACCGCGCGACGTGTTGCGGCAAGGGGCGCACTGGGTAACTGGGCTGGGCCACATAAGGCTGAGGCGTATAGGTCTGATGACGCGTCGTCCGGTCCTTGCGTTTTTCCTTGTTGTAGTAGTGGACCCCGGCACCGATGATCGCGATGGCAGCAAGCCCGCCAAGGATGTCCTTGGCATCCGCCGCCCGCGCCTGCGAGGCTGAGACGCCGGTGATGGTGATAGCGGTGGCAACGATAAAAGCGATGAACTTCCGGTGCATAGTGCGTGTCCTTCCTGGTGTTTCGGGGCGATCCGGCACAGACCGCAAACGTGATGCCCCAACACTGGGTCCGCACCCTTCAGACAAGCAATAACGGGCGGTTGTTATCCGATATCACGCCCCTCAAACCCCTTAGGTTATTGAATATCGTGCAAACCCATGCGCAGGATGCAGCCTATGAAACCGATCCTCTCTTCTCTGGCCGTTGCGGCCCTGATATCGCTTGGTACTGCTGCGTCGGCAGAGTGTTATGCGGATTATAAGGCCAAGCAGGACAATCCACTGCGGCTGCATTACGGCGTGATGCAGGTTTCGGCCTGTGACAGGGGCCAGGCTCAGCAAGAAGCCTCAAAACGCCTCAGCGCGTCGGGCTGGACATTGTTGAATGTCATGTCTGTCTTTGGGCCGGAAGGATTGGAAAAAAGGAAGGCCAATGCCGGACAATTCTATCTCCGTTACTGAGGCCAGGCGGTCAGGCACACGATTGGTCGGCGCAGGTATAGCGGCAATCGTCCTGATCCTGATAACCGCCGCCGTCTTCCTGTTCTGGACCCTGCCAGACGCCAACGCCTTCAACGCGCGAGTGGAGCGGTTGTTTGTCGAAAGCGACCTGACGTCGCAGACGGAAATCCGGCTGCTTGAGATTCTGGCCCAGTCCGGCACCGCCTTTGCCGATACCCTGTCCAGCTATCGTATGGTGATTTTCGTATTGCTGGTCTTTGCCAGCGCCATGCTTGTGACGGCGATGGTTTTTCTGGTGATGCTGGTGATGCTGAACCGCCGGATGGCGCAGATCGAGCGCACGGGTATTCAGGTCACGTCGCTGCTGATCAGTCGCGAGGAAAACACCGTATATCTGAATAATATGGACTTCAAACTGACCCCAGCTGCGATGGAGACCCTGTCGGTCCTTGCCGAATCCCGACTGGATGACGAGGTCCTGTCCGGCGTTCAGATCGAAGCAGTGATTTCGGGCAAAAGCGCCGCCGATTGTGACGAAGCCGCTGGCGCTACGCGGATAAAACGGCTGCGTGACGCCTTGGGCAATCAGATGGTCAGCGAATTGCTGGTCAAGAACATCGCCAAGAAAGGTTATATGTTGTCCATCGAAAAGGACGTGATCCAGATGGTCTGATCCACTAGGACCGCACAGCTATCGTGCAGAAAATGCCGAGGCTGCCCCTTGGAAAACCTCTTCACAAGGCCCATCCTATGGGGACCCCGCGCCAGGGAGGATGAAGATGAACGTCCACGCCACAGCAAGACCAAAAGGCTATGGAATCTCGGTCGAACGGTTAGATGGTAAGATTGCGATTTACCGGGACCAGACCCTTTTAGCCGAAAGCAGCAACGCCAAAGTCATGTACGAAACACGGCTGCCGCCGACGATCTACCTTCCGCGCGAAGACGTGCTGGTGGATCTCAGCGACGAAACCGAGTTGCAGACTTTTTGCCCCTTCAAGGGCACCGCAACCTATCACGACGTCATTCTTGGCGGCGAACGGCTCGCCAATTCTGTTTGGGCCTACGAAGAAGCTCTCCCCGAAAGCGCTGCCATTCAGGGGCATATCGGGTTTTTACCCAATGCTTATTCCCGGATCGATTTGGGCGACAACCAACTGCGGGAACCCCAAGACGGCAATATCAGCGGCCCTTTGATCGATTGGCTGATGCGTGGGGCGTCCGCAAACAACACGCCTGAGGCGTTCACCAAAGCGCTGGCCGAGAAAATGCTGGAACACGGGATTGCCATTCAACGCCTCAGCATTCTGACATGGTCCCTGCACCCTTTGATCGCGGGCAAACACTATATCTGGGAAAAGGGCGAGGCTGAGATCTCGACCAATGTTCCGACCTATGAAATTCACGACCACCCGGCATACATCAACAGCCCGTTGCGGCATGTGTCGAACGGGCTGGGCGGTGTGCGTCAGCGGTTGAACGCCGAAAACCCCCACAACAGCTTTCCGATCATGGAAGACCTGCGGGAAAAAGGGGCAACCGACTATGTCGCCATGCCTTTGCCGTTCTCGGATGGGCGGACCAACGTCCTGACCCTGACCTGTGATCACCCGGACGGTTTCACGACCGAAAACCTTGGGCTGGTGTTCGAATGTTCGCTGGTCATCGCCCGGTTCTATGAGGTTTTCATGCAGCGCGAAAACGCGCAGGTCCTGCTGGAAACCTATGTCGGAAAACGTTCGGGCGCGCGCGTTCTTGGGGGTGAAATTCGGCGCGGTGACGGCGATGAAATTGATGCTGCCATCATGTTCTGCGACCTCCGCAATTCGACCAGCCTTGAGGAACAGCTTGGGCGCGAGGCGTATATCAACCTGTTGAACGACTTTTTCGAAACCGTTTCTGGCATCGTGCATGAAAACGGCGGCGAGGTCCTGAAGTTCATAGGCGACGCTGTCCTTGCCGTGTTTCCGGCAGGCGAGGATGCGAAAGCCGCCCGCGATAATGCCCAGCGCAGCGCCATCGATATCGTCGAAAGACTGGGAGAGCTGCGCCAATCAGGGTCCGATGTGCATTGCGATTGCTCTATCGGCGTTGCCTATGGGCGCGTGACCTACGGCAATGTCGGCTCGCGCGAACGGCTGGACTTTACCGTGATCGGACAAGCCGCGAATATCGCTGCGCGTCTGGGTGAATACGGAAAAACCAAGAACCACAGGATTGTCGTGTCTGCCGATATTCTGCCTGCTTGCGCCAACGCCTTGCCGCTTGGCGACGTCAAGCTGCATAACGTGTCGCAACCGGTCGAGTCATATGCTCTCAGAACTTCCGCGGATGCCGTTCTGAACGCTTGAATTCCGCAATCGGTTTGCATTTTTCAAAGCGCTGAGTGTTGGGATTTCTGATCAAGGTTCGGGTGCGTGACCAATGGTTTCCATGCCTTACCCGCCCAGTAGGATCAGCGCGGTCTGCGCCGGGGAAATGATGCTTTCAAGCTGGGCGATCTGACTGCGGGCAAGGAATTGATCTGTCAGCCGCCCGACTGCGGCCTCATCCTTGAACTGGGTCAGGTCGTCGGACCCGGTCAGCCCTGACAACCTGTGTTTGAATACTTCCAACTGTCTGTCGATGTTCAACTGGCCAAAGCTGGACGGCAGCCCAAGTGCCGTCTCCATCATGCGCCGCAGCGGTGGCAGGCTCATCAAATCGAACCATTTGGTATCTTTGCTGCCCGCCTTTTGCGCCAGATCACCCAGCGCATGCTGGGCATACAAAGCGATACGCATCGTTTCATCTGACTCGCCCACCGCGATTTCAAAACGCGACACGACATTGTCGTGCGCAATGTCCTCCATGTTGATGATCAGCCCGGTTTTGCGAACCTCGCCCGGCCCCAGCCCAAACGCCTCGGAAAATTGCCGATACCTTTTGTCGGACAGACGGTTGGATAGCGCATCCTGGGCTTTTGTTCCGTCGGACAGGATTTTCTGGATGAAATAGCGATTATCCAGATCGGACTCCAACCCAAAGGCGCCCAGCGCGACTTGCAACAACCGGCGGTCGGACACCAGATCCTCTGCCGTTTGGACCTTTTTGATGCTTTCCAGAAAGTACTCGCTGTCCCTCTTGTTGACGGAGGATGAGGAAAAGCTGTCGATCTGGGCGTCATATGTACGCTGCAGAAACCGCCAACCGACAATGCCGCCCGAAGGTATGACCGGCTGGAACGTCATTACTGGTAGGCCATCAGCCGCTCTTCGCGCGGCAGCAGCGCGCGCAGAGCCTTGAGGCATTTGTAAAATTGCTGGTCCAACAGCGCCTGGGTTGCCTCGGACAGAACTCGGCGACTGTCGGCGTCGGTAAAGACCTGGCTCAGCTCTTCGACGCGGCGCAACAATTGTTGGCGGGCCTGATCAGGTTCCATATCGCCAGACAGGACCAGCTGAGCGGCGTAGCAGACGCGTCGAACCGGCGTATTTACCTGATCCGGGTGAATCGCATCCCGCAGGCGCAATACGTTTGCCTCGGGCGTCATGATCGAAAACCGGCTGCGCCGGTCGCCATTTTCAACGACTACGCCATTGATCAAAACCCGCTCTTTCGGTGCCAATTTCAAAACCAATCCTGCCATCAGGTCGCCCCCATTTGGCGAAGGCCGCGCAGGACTGCCATGTTGATCTCTAACAAAGGTTCAACCGATGCTTTGTTCCCTAGTACCTGACTGCTGTGCTGTTCGGTAAACTCGGCCAGATAGAATATCCGCGCACGCAGATCATTGGGTAAAGCATTGTCAGAGTCGGTGACACCACTGGCCAATACAGTCCACAGGCGCCGATTTTCATGCAGAGCCTGCACAAATGCGCCAAAATCGGACTGCTGACCGGCCGCAGCGGCCTTGAGCCTGCGTGTGATTTTCGAAATCGCTTCGTATTCAGTGTCGCGCGGGGTACGTGTTGGCACGGCGGTCTGTGCATATGCACGTTGTGCAAGGGCTTGCGGTGTCACGTGAAATCCTTCCAGTAATCCGCCATTTGGCGGTTAGTATCGGGGCGCGTCGCCACGCCCCGACCATGGTCCTGAACTTAGCGGAACAGAGACAAAATCGACTGCGGTGCCTGATTGGCAATCGACAGCGACTGGGTGGCCAGCTGTTGCTGAACCTGAAGAGCCTGCAGGCGTGCCGAGGTCTCCTCCATGTCCGCATCGACCAACGCGCCGATCCCGGATTTGAACGAGTCCGCCAAGTTCGAAATGAACTCTTTCTGCGTCTCGATCCGACCTTGCGAAGAACCAAAAGCGGCCGATGCGTCGATCGATGTGTCGATCAGCGTTTCGATTGTGGCCAACGCGGCCGTTGCCCCTGCACCGGTCGAAACGTCAATGCCGGTCAACGCGCCAAGACCACCCGAACCCGCGTTCACGTACTGGGCCGAGAACGAGATGTCTGTGCCGGTCGCATTGGCAACAGACAAGGTGCCTGCCGTGCCCGAGTCGTAGTCGACCGTCAGACCCGAGATACCCAGCTCTTCAATCTTCGCCTTCAGGCCAATGGCAACAATATCACCTGTGGTCGCGGCAGCCGCATCCGTTGCAGAAACCGTGTAAGATACGACCTGATCGTCGATCGCCAGCACAACCTTGTCACCTGCCGCAAACGCACCACTGGATTCATCCGTAATCAGCGCAGTTGCCGAAGTTGTGCCGTTGTCAATCGTCGCACCCACACGGTCGTTGCCGGTGGAAGAACCGGTCGATCCGTCGAACACCTGAGCTGCCGTGTACCCACCGGTCGAAAGGTCCTGACCCGCAACAGTGATGGAAGACGCGGTTACGTTGCCTGCGTTGTCCCGGTCAAGGGACGCGAGGATCGAAGCGGATCCGGCTGAGCCGTTAACCAGGTTGAGACCGTTGAATTGCGCGGCGTTCACCACCGAGTTGATCTGGTCCTTCAACGCGGTGACATCGTCGTTGATCTTGTCGCGATCAACATTGTCTTCCTGTGCCGCAACGATCTTGCTTTTCATCTGAGACAGCAGATCAGTGACCGTTTCGGATGCGTTGCGCGCAACCGCCACGGTGGATTCACCCAGGGCCAGGCTGTCCTTGATCGCGTTAAAGCCTTTGACATCCGATTCCATGACCTTGGAAATCGCCCAGACGGCCGAGTTATCTTTCGCAGTCGCAACGTCCTTACCGGTGGAGATCGCGTTCCGCGTTGCCCCAAGATCCTTATTGACCGACTTGAGAGTTTGCAGCGCAACCATGGCGCCATTGTTTGTCAGAATGCTGGACATTAGCTTTCTTCCTTTTCCGTTCGGGCCCTTTGCGCCCATGCTCATCCCGCCACTGGTGCGGGCTTTGACGTCTTTCTGATCGGTGCGATCCGCCGTCGGGCTGTTCGCGCCACCTGATTTGTCCAGGTGCTCGAACACCTTTGACGTCGATCCCCTAACGGAGTGCTAAAGCGCGAAGGTCAGAAACCTCGGATTTGAATCAAACCCTTATCTATGCCCGTTTTTCCAGCTTGGCTTGATGGCGGACGGCGAATTCGCTGCGCTGCCCGTCCGCACCATAGGTGCTGAATTCCTGCCGCACACGCCGCAACTCGGCCATGCGGTTGGCCACCGCGCGAATCCCTTCGGCGGCGCTGTTTAGTAACGCCTGGTTCCGCTCGACCTTTCTTTGCAGGCGGATCAGTTCATCACTATCAAAGACATCAAGATCATTAATCGCACCGATCAGTTTTTCTTTTTCCGGAGCCGTGTTATGCAGACGATCCAGATCGCCCTGCACCAGCGCGTTTCGCTCAAGCTCAAGAACGTCTTCGAGTGATTTTACAAGGTCGGCTTCAGACGTCTTTGGCATCGGTTTTCTCCATCATGGATTGGAACAGGATTTCGGACAGGCCAACGCCACCGGATCTGGCCAGCGCACGGGCCAGATGCTGAACAAGGAATGAGGCAAACTGATCTTCGCCCGCACCGCCGCCAAAGGATTGGCGCGCGTCGCCCAGCCCGGCCGATTTCAGCATCTCGCTCAGAAACGAAGCCTCTAGTGCTATCGCCGCCTCCCGCAATTTCTGGGAATAGGCGGGGGGTTGAGATGGGGAGAGAGGCGGGGAAACCTTCATTGCTTTCTCCAAAAATTGCATCGAACTTTTTCGATCAAAGGCGAAAGCAGTTAAAATAAACGTAACTTCCTGCAGGCAGGTTTCCGGTCACACAACCGGAGTCGGAGCAAAATGCCCAACCCTCTTTCAGTGATGTCATCCTCGCCGACCGCAACCGCCAAACCCCACGGAATCAATCCCGAGCAGGGGGATGAAAACGGCGCGACGTTTGAGACCGTGCTCAATCAACACAAAGGTGAGAACAAGGAAGAAGCAGCCGCTCTTAAAGGCGCTGAACCTGAACAGGACGTCGACGTTGAAACGGACGAGGCTGTCTTGCTTGAAGATGCAGAAGTGTCCGCTGATCGCAACCAGAGTGAGCGGACACCCCTTCTGGACACGCGTCTTGAAGTGAGCACAAAACGCGATCCTGCCGAAACACCCGTGTCAGCTGCGTTACCCGACTCGCGCAGTCCGAAAGTGCCTGAAACCGAGCAAACCGGCCTAGCCAACACGGTCGATAGACTGGATGCAGGCATCAATGATTCGCGCATAGTCACCCCGGATTTTCGGCACAGCGCGGCTCTGAGCCCTGCGTCACAACCAATGGCAACGCGGGGGCAGGCGGACCTCGCGACTTCTGTGTTTCAACCTGTGGGTATATCCCCAAAAGAGACCGCAGACCGGACCGTTCATCCAGAGCGGCACCAGCGTGAAACGCAACATCCGCCGCTAAGCAATCTTGCGCCTCAACAAACGACCAACCCGGATCGCGCACCAAGCATCGCTCAATTGCAGATGTTCGCGCCGGAAAAAACCCGTGCTCAGACTGACGCGCCAGCATTTCACGAGGTCGAAGACGTTCACGTCCTCAGAGCAGATTCGCCCGTTTCGGCGGGGCGGGATCCGGTAATTTCTACACAAGCCATGGCACAGACTGCCCGGGCCGAGACAACGCGCGCCGTCGCCGGGCAAATGGCTGCCGTCATCACCGCACAGCCGAAATCCGGTTCCGTTGAAATTGCGCTGAACCCCGAAGAACTGGGGCGGGTGTCCATCATTTTGAACGGCCGCGATGACGGATTGCATCTGACAATTTCCGCCGAGCGCCCGGAAACCCTGGATATGATGCGGCGTCATTTGGCGGTGTTGGAGGAAGAGTTCAAAAATTTTGGCTTGGGCGATCTGTCAATTGACCTTGGGACATCCGAAGACGCCGAGCATAACCGGACCGGCCACCAGGATGGATCGCCTACTGAGACCGCGCAACTCACCGATTCCTCTTCAAACGCATCACCCATTCCCAAAACCGGCCCCGTTGGCCGCATCGACATGAGGTTGTGAAATTGATTACCCCGACCCAACCCAACGCCCAACCGTCAGCCACAGCGCAATACAAAGACGCGCCAAAGCAAACAGGTCTGGCATCAGACTTTGAGACATTCCTTACAATGCTGACCGTACAGGCCCAGAATCAGGATCCTTTGAAACCATTGGATGCCTCAGAATATGCATCGCAACTGGCGCAATTCTCGATGGTCGAACAACAGGTTCAGACAAATGATTTGTTGGCGACACTTGGACAGGCGCTGGGTGGCGCAAATCTGGACAAACTCGGCAAATGGATCGGGATGAACGTGCGAGCGCCCGCGGCTTTCCAATATGAGGGCGAGCCTGTGACGCTGTTTGCCACACCTGCACCCGAGGCTGACAAGGCGGTCATGGTCAACCGCGACAGCGACGGTGCCGTTGTCGATCGTGTGGCTGTTTCCACGACCGACAACAAAACAGTTTGGACTGGTCAGGGAAGCGATGGGCAGCCTCTGGTGGCGGGAAGTTACTCGGCCACACTGGAAAGTTATGATGGCGACGAACTGTTATCGACACAGCTGGCAGAGACCTATGGCGAAGTTGTCGAAGCTCAGGTTACGGACAATCAGGTTATGCTGACCCTCGAAAGCGGGCAGGTTGTCGCTGCCACGACGGTAACCGGGGTCAGAGCCGGAACTTGATCTGCCGGGCAGGACAGTTCACACCTTGGCAGATTCGACTCGCTAACTGCATTGGTGACACTCCTGCCTGCCCTAACCCACCCCCCTTCTGATCTGATCGACGATCTGCGCGCCCGTGGCCTTGTTCAGCCCGGCGCAGAGTTTCAAACGTTGTATGGCGGGCGAACAAATCAGGTCTGGAAAGTACTGGGTGGCAGCGGTGACAAGGTTCTGAAGCTGTATCGCGCTACACCGCGCAATCCACTGTTTCGCAACGATCCCGAACTCGAAGCGCAATGCCTGCGCGCCCTTGAGCCCACCGGATTTGTTCCCCGCCTGCGTGCGACCGGAACACATGATACAGGCCATTGGGTGTTCTACGATCACGCCCCCGGATCACCGTGGCAAGAAGGGCCTGAGAGTGTCGCCGGTTTGCTGCGTGAATTGCATAGGCTTGATGTTTCGGTCCAAGCGCCGGATGGCTGCAATGGCAGCAGGGATCTGGCTGAACATGCCGAACGTATTCTCAGCGTCTGCACCACTGATACACGCGCACGGCTCGCGCAGCTGCGCCCCAAAGGCCATGTGCCCGCGACCGCACACACATGCCTGATCCATGGCGATACCGTGGCCGGAAACATCCTTGTCGCGCCGACTGGCATAACCCTGATCGACTGGCAGTGCCCGGCTTGGGGCGATCCGTGCGAGGACATTGCAATGTTCCTGTCCCCAGCCATGCAACGGCTTTACCGCGGCGCACCCCTGAGCGTGACCGAGGAAGAGCGGTTTCTGGCTGCATACGGTCACGATGAAACTGTCGCGCGATACCAGAATTTGCGCCCGTGGTATGCGTGGCGCATGGCCGCCTACTGTTTGTGGCGCATCGAAAACGGGGCTGCGGATTATGCCCAAACGCTCGAACTGGAAATCGCCGCGCTTTAGAGCGATAGCCGATCCGCGATTGCCATCGCGGCATAGGCGGGCGGCATCAAGGCGCGCCGCCAGAACCCAAGGGGAAACCGTCCCGGTGGCTGTGCAATCGGCGCGGGCAACTCGGTCTGTTTATCCAAAACCACGAGGGCAAGAGCGCCTCCGCAATACGTCCCCATGGCAACGCCGTTCCCGTGATAGGCAAAGGCGGCAAACATTCCGGGTTGATCGGGAACCGGCCCGACATAAGGCGTCAGCTTGCGCGACAGGCACACCATTCCGGACCACATATGGGTCACATCCACATCTTTCCATTCTGGAAACATGGCCTGAAAGTCCCGACGCATTGTCCGGCGAATGGCGGCCTCGGCCCGAGGGGACGACTGTAACCCTCCGCGCATGCCGAACAGGAACCTCCGATCAGGCATCAGGCGGAAATAGTGCAGCAGGTTTCGGGTGTCATAACACATCTGCTCCGAGGTCCACCCCTGCGCTTGCAACTCAGCGTCTGTCAGGGGCCGGGTCGCCAGAACCGTGGATTGCGTGGGCATGTAGCGTCCCGACAACCAGGGCGGCATATCCTCGCTGGAGTATCCGTTCGTACAAATCAGAACATTCGCGGCGCGGATGTGACTTGATCCGGATTCAATATCGAACCCGACCTGAGTTTTCCTGATGGTTTCAACCGGCGATTTCTGGAAAATCTGTACGCCCCGCGCCTGGGCGGCCCCTGCCAAGCCAAACAGATACTTTCGAGGGTTAAGGGCGAAACCAACCGGATTTGTATAGGCACCATGAAAGGAACCGCCCAGACCCAGGCGCTGCAGGTCACCAGAACCGTGCAAGACACCTGATGCTTCTGCGTTACGACGTAGCTTTTCCATCGCCCGTGCCGAATGGGCCAGTTGGGTTTCCCCTTTCGAATGGGTATCGGCGTCGATCTGATGCTGTTCCAGCAAATCCGCGACAAGCTGAACAGCATCTTCTTCCGCTTGTTCGTAGGACTGCGCAGCCTCAGCGCCAAACCCACGGACCAAAGACCCATGGCTCAGCTTGGACCCTCCGAGACAGCAAAATCCTCCGTTCCTGCCCGAGGCACCCCACCCCGGGGTTGCGGCCTCAAGAACCGCAACTTTCACTCCTGCCTCGGCCAGATGCAGGGCTGCCGAAAGCCCCGTGAAGCCGCCGCCGACGATTGCGACGTCAACGTTCAGATCACCTTTATGGGTCGGCCAATCAGGTGCCGAAATTGTCTGATCCCACCAGCAGTTCTGACGGGGTCCAGGCCCATAGGTGTAGTCCGGAAAAAGACGCTTCATTCGGTGCGCGCAGCGGCAAGTTCATCCTGCTTTTGCCGAACCATTGCGCGTTTCGTCACCAGCGAGGCGGTGATAACGCCAACCGTGACGACTGCAATCATGATGGTAGACAGCGCGTTGATCTCGGGGCTGACGCCCAGACGCACCGCCGAGAATATCTTGATCGGCAGCGTTGTCGCCGACGGGCCCGAGGTAAAGGACGCGATAACCAGATCGTCCAGCGATAGGGTAAAAGCCAGCAGCCAGCCTGAAATCACCGCGGGCGCAATGATCGGCAGTGTCACAAGACGGAACGCCTGCGCTGGCGAACATCCCAGATCCAAAGCGGCCTCTTCCAGCGATTTGTCAAAGGTCACAAGACGCGAGGACACGACGACCGACACAAAGCACATCGAAAAGGTTGTGTGGGCCAGAACGATGGTCAGAATGCCCCTGTCCAGCCCAATGCCGATAAACAGCAGCAGCAACGACAGGCCGGTGATCACTTCGGGCATTACCAGAGGCGCGTAAATCATTCCGGAAAACAGTGTCCTGCCAAAAAACCGCCCGCCACGGACCAGAACATATGCGGCAGCGGTGCCAAGAACCGTGGCCAATGTGGATGAGAACACCGCAACACGTATTGTCACCCAGGCCGCGTTCAGAAATGCCTCGTTTTGGGCAAGCTCACCGTACCATTTGGTCGAGAACCCCGCCCATACTGTGACCAGCTTGCTTTCGTTAAAGCTGAAGATGATCAGGATGACCATCGGGATATAGAGGAACGCAAACCCCAGTGTCAGAGACACCGCGTTGAACCAACTCAGCCTGTTCATTGCTCGGCCTCCGTCTGTTTCTGCTGGTTGCGCTGGAACAGCACAATCGGGATCACGAGGATAAGCAACAACACAACGGCAACGGCACTGGCCACCGGCCAATCGCGGTTTGAGAAGAACTCTTCCCACAGCACCTTGCCGATCATCAGCGTGCTGGACCCGCCCAACAGCGACGGGATCACGAATTCACCGATCACCGGGATCATCACTAGGAAACAGCCGGCAATGATGCCAGGGCGCGACAGCGGTATAGTCACCAGCCAGAACGCCTTCAGACGGGAACAGCCCAGATCTTCGGCTGCTTCGATCAGGGATTCATCCATGCGCTCCAACGACGAATAAATCGGCAGGATCATGAAGGGCAAATAGGTGTAGACGATACCGATGTAGACGGCAGTGTTGGTGTTCAAAATGGTCAGCGGGGTCGAAATGATACCCAGCCACAACAGAATCTGGTTCAGATAGCCTTCATTGCTGAGAATTCCCATCCACGCGTAAACGCGGATCAGGAACGAGGTCCAGAACGGCAGGATCACCAGCATCATCAGCGTCGGGCGCCATTCGGCTGGCGCACGGGCCATTCCATAGGCAATCGGATAACCCACCAGCAACGTCAGAACCGTCGAGATCAGAGCGATCTTGACGCTGGACAGGTAGGCTTTCCAGTAAAGGTCATCTTCGGTCAGCCAGACGAAGTTTTCGAAATCCAACTGGCTGAAAAAGTCGGTTATCCCAGCCCAACCCTGCGACAGATCCAGTGTCGGCGTATATGGCGGGATCGCCAGTTCGACATCCGACAGCGAAATCTTCAGAACGATAAAAAACGGTATCAGAAACAGGGCCAGCAGCCAGACATATGGAACAGCGATCAGAAGGGCGCGGCGCATCAGTTTGCCAACAAAACCGCAGCCGTTGCCGTCCATGACAGCCAGACCGGGTCTTCCCATGTAAACGAACGGCGCGAGATTCGGCGCGTGTTGGCCGATTGCGCCTTTATTATCGTGCCATTCGGCAATTCGACGTAGTAGGTGGACAGGTTGCCCAGATAGGCGATGTCAAGCACCTTGCCCTGTACCGCATTGATGGCATCCGCCGGGCGGTCGGCCGAGATCGTCACCTTTTCGGGGCGGATCGCCAGATGGCAGCTTTGCCCGTTCGAGAATTCTGTCGACGAGGTTGCGGTCAGCGGGGATTGCCCCTCGGCCCAGTCGATTTGGTAGGCTTCATCGCCGTTCGCGGTCGCCCGACCTTCGATGATATTCACATCCCCGATAAAGTCAGCGACATAGACTGAGTTGGGATTTTCATAGATCCTGTCCGGCGTCGATACCTGCATCAACTTGCCTTGATCCATCACGGCGACGCGGCTGGCGACAGTCATCGCCTCTTCCTGATCATGGGTCACGATCACAAAGGTGGTGCCGGTCTTTTCCTGAATGTCCATCAGCTCGAACTGGGTGTCCTGCCGGAGTTTTTTGTCCAGCGCACCCAAGGGTTCGTCCAGCAACAGCAGTTTTGGCGCTTTGGCCAGTGACCGTGCCAGCGCAACCCGTTGTCGTTGGCCACCAGAAATCTGGTGCGGTTTACGGCGGGCGAATTGCTCAAGCCGGGTCAGGCGCAACATCTCTTCCACGCGGTCTTCAAGATCCCGCTTGGGCATGTTGTCCCGGCGCAAACCGAAGGCGATGTTCTCCCAGATACTGAGGTGAGGAAACAGCGCATAGGACTGGAACATCATGTTCACAGCCCGCTTGTTTGGCGGGATCGGGTCGATGTCCTGCCCGCCCAGCATGATGTGCCCTTCGGTAGGCTTTTCAAACCCTGCCAACATCCTCATCATGGTCGTCTTGCCGCAGCCGGATGGGCCGAGCAAAGCAAAGAATTCCTGTTCGAATATGTCCAGTGACAGGTTGTCGATCGCCGTGAATCCGCCAAAACGTTTGGTCACATTCTGGAATTGGATCAATGGTTTCGCCTGTGGATCTTCCCACGGCGCAAAGACGTTTGTGTTCAAGGCGGCCCCCGTTCGACGGTCTGATTGAAAGGGCAAGGCGGTCGGGCCGCCTTGCTCAGATACTTCGGTTCAGGTGCCCGATTTGATTTTGGTCCACAGGCGGGTCACGCTCCGCTGCGTTTTGACGGGATAAGGCGTCGTGATGTAGAGATTCTGCATCGTGGCATCACTCGGGTAGATTGCCTGATCACCAATCACGTCTTCCTCGAGAAACTCCTGAGAAGCCTTGTTGCCATTGGCATAGTACACATAGTTCGATGCGGCAGCCATGTTGTTGGCGTCCAGAATGAAGTTCAAGAACTGGTGTGCGCCTTCCGGGTTCGGAGCATCCGCCGGGATGGCCATCTGGTCGAACCACATCAGCGAACCTTCAGCGAATGGGTGGTATTCAATTTCCACGCCATTTTCGGCCTCGGCCGCGCGATCCCGCGCTTGCAGGATGTCACCTGACCAACCGACAGCTACGCAGATATCGCCATTTGCCAGCGCGTTGATGTATTCCGAGCTGTGGAATTTCTGGATATGCGGGCGAACGCCAGCCAGGACTTCTTCGGCTTTACCGATCACATCGGTGTCATGGCTGTCCGGATCTTCTCCGATATACTGCAGCACCATCGGAATAATCTCGGCCGGAGCGTCCAGGAAATGGACGCCGCACGAGGCCAGCTTTTCCATATTCTCCGGCTTCAGAACCAAGTCCATGCTGTCCAAAGCAACGTCGTCGCCCAGCACTTCCTTAACCTTACCAACGTTAACGCCGAGGCCGGTCGTCCCCCACATGTAGTTGATCGAATAGGCGTTGTTCGGGTCATAGCCTGCGGTACGTTCCTGAATCACGTCCCAAAGGTTTCCTGAATTCGAAAGCTTTGCTTCGTCCAGTTCCTGAAAGGCGCCAGCCTGAATCTGACGCTGTAGAAACGTGCCCGACGGCACAACCACGTCATAGCCTGATCCACCGGCCAGCATCTTGGTTTCCAGAACCTCGTTGCTGTCAAACACGTCGTAGATCAGGGTCAGCCCTGTCTCTTCTTCGAATTTTTTCAGTAGATCCTCGTCGATATAGTCGGACCAGTTGTAGACGCGCACCTCTTCGGCAAAAGCCGCCGAAGTCCCCAGCGCGACAATCGCTGTCATCGTCAGCGTTTTGATTGACATATTTCTCTCCCTGCAAGTGTACGGGTATTCTCCCGTTTTTTTTGATTTGATCAAGTTTTGCGTTTTCCCCCGATCCATCGTATGGTTTCACGAGGTCAGGCGTCTGGCAAGTCGACACCACGCGAAACAGGGTAAACCACTTGGATTTGATCAAAAATAAAGCATCCAGCTCGAAGGTGGATGAGGGAAAAAGACCGGCGCATGAACAGGTGTACCAAACCCTGAGATCGCAGATCATGTACGGTGATCTGGTCCCGGGACAACCCGTCACGATACAGGGTTTGACCGAATCGCTCGGGGTTGGAATGACCCCCGTCCGCGAGGCGATCCGGCGACTGATTTCGGACGGCGCGCTGGTGTTTCAGGGCAATCGGCGCGTCAGCGTGCCTTTGTTGTCGGGCACCGATGTCGAGCAGATGATTTTTGCCAGAATATCAATAGAATCAGAGCTTTCCAGACGGGCAACCGCGAATCTAAAACCTGCTGATATCGATCAGCTCGAAAAGCTTGATCAGCGATTGGATCAGACCATCACAGACGGCGACGTCAGTGGTTATTTGCGCTTGAACCACCAGTTTCATGAAACGCTCTATGCGCATGCGGATGCTCCGATTCTCAACGATCTGGCCGAGCGGCTTTGGCTGCGGTTCGGCCCCTCACTACGCGTTGTCTGCGGACGGTTCGGAACACATAGCCTGCCGGATCGGCACAAAGACATCATCGCAAGCTTGCGGGCGAAAGATGCGGAAAAGGTCGCGAAAGCAACCGCTCAGGACATTGAGCAGGGTATGGAATTGATGTCGGACGCTTTGATCTCCGCCTGATTCAGGTCGATTCGATTGACACGAAAAAATTTGATCATATTGTGACGGGTAACCGCCTTTTGCAGGAGATTCTCTGATGTCGACCATCACCAATCACATGCCGACCGCCGAATTGCAGGCGCTGGATGCGGCGCATCATATGCACCCGTTTTCGGCCAACGGATCATTGGGCGAGGAAGGTGCGCGCGTCATCACTCGTGCCAAAGGCGTGTACCTGACCGATAGCGAAGGCGAAGAGATTCTGGACGCCATGGCGGGTCTTTGGTGCGTCAATATCGGTTACGGTCGTGATGAACTGGCCGAGGTTGCTGCCCGTCAGATGCGTGAACTGCCTTATTACAACACGTTCTTCAAAACGACCCATATTCCGGCCATTGCTTTGGCAGCCAAGATCGCAGAACTGGCACCGGGGGATCTGAATCACGTATTCTTCGCGGCAGGCGGGTCCGAGGCAAATGACACCAACATTCGCCTGGTGCGCACCTATTGGGCTGAGAAGGGTCAGCCGGACAAGAACATCATCATCAGCCGCCACAATGCCTATCACGGGTCCTCCGTTGGTTCGGCCTCTCTGGGCGGTATGGCGGGCATGCATGCGCAGGGCGGCATCCCGATCCCGAACATCCACCACATCAACCAGCCGAACTGGTGGGCAGAAGGCGGCGACATGGCGCCGGAAGAGTTTGGCCTGGCCCGCGCGCGTGAGCTGGAAGAAGCCATTCTGGAACTGGGCGAAGACCGCGTCGCGGCCTTTATTGCCGAACCCGTGCAGGGTGCGGGCGGGGTGATCGTTGCCCCCGATACCTACTGGCCCGAGATCCAGCGCATTTGCGACAAATACGATATCCTGTTGATCGCCGATGAGGTGATCTGCGGCTTTGGGCGCACAGGCAACTGGTTCGGGTCCGAAACCGTTGGTATCAAACCGCATATCATGACCATCGCCAAGGGCCTCAGCTCGGGTTACGCGCCCATCGGCGGATCCATCGTGAATGACGAGATTGCCGAGGTGATCGGCGGCACCGAGTTCAATCACGGCTATACCTATTCCGGCCACCCGGTCGCTGCGGCAGTCGCATTGGAGAACCTCCGCATCCTCGAAGAAGAAGGCATCGTCGACCACGTCCGCGACGTGGCCGCCCCCTATCTGAAAGAGAAATGGGAGGCCCTGGCCGATCATCCACTCGTCGGTGAGGCCAAGATCGTCGGCATGATGGCCTCGATCGCGTTGACGCCGGACAGGGCCAGCCGCGCCAAATTCGCGTCCGAGCCCGGTACGGTCGGCTACATCTGCCGCGACCGCTGCTTTGCCAACAACCTGATCATGCGCCATGTGGGCGACCGGATGATCATCTCACCCCCGCTGGTCCTGACTCCTGCGGAAATCGACGAGATGTTCGTGCGGATTCACAAGTCACTGGACGAGGCGCAGGCCGAGATCATCGCGCAGGGGCTGATGAAAGCAACGTCATAGTCCAGATTGCTACTTTCCGGGTTTAAGGGGCGCACTAAAATGCGCCCCTTCTCACTTTCTAAATCGCAATTACACGTCAATCGATCCAGCTCAATTGCTGAACACAGCTAGATTCAATCAAATCGATCGACAAAAAGAAGTAATCTTGTATCGCGCGGCAACTAAAAATTTATCGCGCGATAAATATCTTGATTTGATGTATTTCAGATTCAAGTATGCGAATGCGAGTCGGTTATTTGTATTACCTCTACCGGCGTCGCGACCCGCTCTTCTGCTGGGTCCACCTCCCGTCTATCGTAGTGAGTGCCGGTAGTCGGGAGGTTGCACAGCTAATAACTGAGAGAGTATCCGCGGCGCATACCCAGCAATAGATCAACGCCCCTACATTATTGTCACCGCAACGCTTCCAAGAGGTTCAGACTGGCATATCCGTCTGGCAGCAACCCCTGTGCCAATTGATAAGCCCGAACAGCTTTGACTGTGTTTGGCCCTGTGCGCCCGTCGACGCCTTGGGTATCAAATCCAGCCTCTGTCAGTCGGGATTGCAGTTCCTTTTTCTCGGTGAAACTCAACACCCGGTCACCTCGCGGCCATTCGGTCTGGAACGACCCACGTCCAGCCAGACGGTCGGACAGATGGCCGATGCCGATCACATAGGCGTCGGCACCATTGTATCTCTCGATGACTTTGAAATTATCGAAGATCATCAGCGCGACGCCCTGCCCTCCGGCAGGCAACAGGATCGCCGCCTGCCCGTGATCCGATACAGGCGCGCCGTTCGCCGCCGCCACGCCACGTGCGGCCCATTGTGAGGGCATCAATGTGTGATCCCGCCTTGCGGTGGAATAGTCAAACCCTTTGGGCAGGGTCACCTCAACGCCCCACGGCTGCCCCTTGGTCCACCCATGCCGCGCCAGATAGGCGGCGGCCGAGGCCAGCGCATCGGTTGGATCGTCCGACCAGATATCGCGTCGCCCGTCCCCGTCAAAATCAACCGCATGGTCCAGAAACGAGGTTGGCATGAACTGCGTATGCCCCATCGCCCCGGCCCAGCTGCCCTTCATGTTGCGAGGGCTGACGTCGCCCGCCTGAATGATCTGCAATGCGGCGATTAACTGGGTTTCGAAAAACTGGGCCCGCCGTGCGTCATACGCCAAAGTTGCCAGAGATCGGATGGTGTGGTCGTTGCCACGAAACGTTCCAAACGACGTCTCAAGTCCCCAGATCGCTGTCACGACCTCTTTTTCGACGCCGTACTTGGCTTCGATGCGGGTCAGTGCTTCGCGATGGCGCTCCAACCCCGCCCGGCCGTTCCTGATGCGCGTGTCTGAGACGGCAGAATCCAAATACTCCCAAATTGGTTTCGAAAATTCCGCCTGATTGCGGTCGCGCCTGATCACGTCCTTATCGTAGGTCAAACCCGCCAACGACCTGTCCAGTGTTGAGGCTGAAATCCCCTGCTCGGACGCCCGTTCACGAAATGCTCCAAGCCACGCCTGAAACCGCGCGTTTCCTTCCGTCGACACCCGGTACTCCTTAGCTGAGGGTCTTAAAACTGGCCGGATCGATATCGCCACGCCAGCTGACGCCAGCTGTATGGCCTGTGATCCGCCCAGAGTATTGATAGATTCCGCCTGCACAATGGATGCCCATAATGCGGCGGTCATAACGCCACCTATGCATTTACGCATTCCGAATTTTCCTGGTTACTGCTCGACTTCAGAATACCTCAAAATTCGCGTTTTCCAAAGCGTTCAGCTTGACCCATCGCGATCTTTTGCTTTGTGCTGTGCGCGGATCTGGGCAAGGGCCTCGCGCAACAAAGGGATACGGTTCGGCCTAAAGCTTTCATCTGTCACGGACATTTCGCGGATCCGATCCAGCCGGAAGACGCGGAAATCCTGCCTCAGATGGCACCAGGAAATCAGAACGTTGGAGCGATCCATATAGACGATACTCAGCGGGTTCACCTTGCGGCGCGTGTCATCGCCCTTGGCATCGGTGTAGGCAAACTCGATCGTGCGTTCGTCCCATGTGGCCTGCCGCAGGTCAGCCACCGCGATGGTGGGCTTGGCCGGGCGACCAAACCGCGTCGCTGTCAGCACTGCATGGGACAAGCGGTGTGATTGGCGCTGCGGCAATCGCCCCTGCAATTTGCGCAACGTATTGCTGGCGGCGTCTGCCAACCCAGGATCGCCTATGGCCTGAACCTCTCGCAGCCCCAAAACCAGCGCTTCAAGTTCATCATCTGTGAACCCAAGCGGCGGCAGGGTTGCGTCTTCGATCAGGGTAAAGCCAAAACCGGCCTCACCGTCGATCACCGCCCCAAGCCCGCGCAACGATTCAATATCGCGATGCACGGTACGCGGCGAGACGCCCAGATCCTGCGCCAGTTGCTGGGACGTCTTCGGCGAAGGACCAGAGCGCAAGGCTTGCATCAATTGGAACAGGCGGGCGGTTCGGGACATAGTGCAGATTAATCTAAACCTGATGACAGAAACTGTCATCAGGCAAAGCTATTCCTCGGGCATCCCGAATTTGGAGCCTCCGATGTTGACCCTTATGATTTACCCTTCGGCCTTTGGCCTGTTCAGCGCCAGCCCCTTTTGCGTCAAGGCCGCTTACATGTTGGAACACGCGGGCCAGCGTTGGCAGCGGTCCGATATGTTGGACCCCCGCAAGATGCCCCATCAGAAACTGCCGGTTCTGCGCACGCCAGAGCGTCTTGTCCCCGATAGCGACCTGATCCGCGATTGGCTTGAGGCGCAGGGCGCAAACTTCGACGCTGGGCTAAGCGACATACAAAAGGCGCAGGCGCGAACGCTGATCCGCATGTCAGAAGAACATATCTATTTTCAGGTCGTCCAGGACAGATGGGCCAATGACGAGTTTTGGCCAATTCTGCGCAAGACCTTCTTTTCGGTCATTCCTGCGGTGATCCGAACGCCGGTGTCGAACTCAGTCCGGAAAAAGGTCGTACAAGGATTGGGGTTTCAGGGTGTCGGCCGGTTCTCACCTGCTGAGCGTCAGGATCGATTGGAGCGGGACCTTGAAGCGATATCCGCTTATTTGTGGCAATCACCGTACCTTATGGGCGACCGGCCAACCTCAGCAGATATGAGCGTTGTGCCTATGTTGGCCGCAATGCGCGCAACACCGGTGGAAACCCCGCTGACCCAGCGGATCAAACAGGATAGGCTGCTCAACGACTACGTAGACCGAATGGAGCAGGCAATACCGCTGCCATGACACCTTTTGACGACCCTGCGGTGCAAACCGCCTTTGAAGCGTTCCCCGAAGACACCCGTTCGGGTGTTCTCGTCTTGCGCGAGCTGGTGTTTTTAACCGCTGGGACTTTGCCTAAAGCTCAGCCATTGAATGAGGCGTTGCGTTGGGGCCAACCCGCCTATCTGGCGCCCAAAGGGTCAACCATCCGGTTGGGCGGGCACAAGTCGGCACCCTTTGCCCTGTTCGTGCATTGTCAGAGCCGACTAATGGGTGATTTCACCACCGCCTTTCCGGGCGAGGATCGGTTGGACGGCAACCGGGCCATTCTGTTTGATGACCCGGATCAGATTGATGAAACCCGTCATGGCTGGCTGATCGCACGGGCGTTGACCTATCACCTTTGACGGCGTTTGCGTTCGACCTTGCGCTTGATCTTGTCTTTCTTGCGCTTGGTACTGACGGCCTTGCGTCTTGCACCCCGCTTAGCAGGCCCGCCTCCGCGTGGCAGGGCCTGATCGTCGATGGACAGCAGCTCAAGTTCCAGCCCGCCGGTGACGGGCGTGGCCTCGGTCAGGCGCACGGTGACGCGCTGACCGATAGCAATGATCAACCCGGTGTCCGAGCCCATCAACGTTCCGGCTTCGCGGTCGAAATGGAAAAACTCCCGCCCCAATGATCGGACGGGGACCAGCCCATCTGCACCAGTTTCATCCATCTTCACAAATGCGCCGAACCGGGCGATGCCGCTGATGCGACCAGAGAATTCGTTGCCTACACGCTCGCTCAGATAAGCGGCGAGGTAACGATCCGTTGTATCCCGTTCCGCCATCATTGAGCGGCGCTCGGTGTCCGAAATATGCGTCGCCGTTTCATCAAGGCGCGCGATCTCATCCTCGGTCAGCCCGTCATCGCCCCAGCCATGCGCCGTGATCAGTGCGCGGTGCACGATCAGGTCCGCATAGCGGCGAATGGGCGAGGTGAAATGCGCATAATTCCGCAGCGCCAGACCGAAATGTCCGAAGTTTTCCGGATTGTAATAAGCCTGTGCCATCGAGCGCAGGGTTGAAAGGTTGATCAGCTCTGCATCCTCGGTCCCGGCGGCAGCGTTCAGCAATGCATTCAGGTGCCGGGTTTGCAGCACCTGACCCTTGGCCAGGTTCAGACCAGCTGCCTGCGCGGTTTCCCGCAGGCTTTCTAGCTTTTCTTGCGCCGGTTCCTCGTGCACACGGAACAGCAACGGGCGGCGCTTGGCGATCAATGTCTCGGCGGCGGCCACATTGGCGAGGATCATAAATTCCTCAATCAGCTTGTGCGCGTCCAGCCGGTCGCGGAAAGCCACACTTTGGACCTCGCCCGCGTCACTGAGAACGATCTTGCGTTCGGGCAGGTCCAGTTCCAGCGGCTGCCGTTCTGCCCGCGCTTTCTTTAGCGCGGCATAGGCATCATAGAGCGGCTTCAAAACAGGCTCTAACAACGGCCCTGTGCGGTCGTTTGGATTGCCGTCGATAGCGTCTTGAACTTCGGCATAGTGCAGCGAGGCGGCCGAGCGCATCAGACCACGTACAAAGCGATGAGCAATCTTGTTTCCATCCGCATCGATCTGCATTCGAACAGCGATACAGGCGCGCGGAACACCTTCGTGCAACGAACACAGGTCTCCAGAGAGGCGATCCGGCAGCATTGGCACAACTCGATCCGGGAAGTAGCTGGAGTTGCCGCGCTTGCGCGCCTCACGATCCAGTGCGGTACCGGGCTGCACATAGGCCGCAACGTCGGCGATGGCGACCCAGATCACATGCCCGCCTGGGTTCTTGGGGTCATCGTCGGCGTGGGCATAACAGGCATCGTCATGATCCCGCGCATCTGACGGATCGATGGTTAGCAAAGGTATATCCCGCAGGTCTTCGCGGCCTTTTAGACCAACCGGTTTGGCCTTATCGGCCTCGGCAATCACCTTGTCGGGGAAATCATCCGGAATACCGTGCTGATGAATTGCAATCAGTGACACAGCCTTGGGCGCCGATGGATCACCCAGCCGTTCCACAATGCGCGCGCGCGGCAGGCCCATTCGGTTCTTTGGCCCAGCCTGTTCAGCCTCGACCAATTCTCCATCCTTGGCACCCAATACGGCCCCATCAGCAACCAGCCATTCGGTCTGACCGGCTTTGTCGATGGGCACGATCCGTCCGCCTTCCGCCCCTTTGCGAAAGATGCCCACGATCTTGCGCGGGTTCGTCCCGACACGTCGGATCAGGCGTGCTTCGTAATTGTGGTCTTCTTCATGCACAACCGTGAGGCGGGCCAGAATGCGATCGCCCTCGCCCAGCGCAGGATCGCTGGCACGGGTGATGAGCAGAATGATCGGCTCGACCCCTTCGCCAAGCCATTCCAAGGGCCGTGCGAACATGTCGCCATCCGCATTCGGAGCCTTCACCTGCAGCACGCTGACCGGTGGCAGGCGGTCCGGGTCGCGATAGCTGCGCTTGCGCTTTTCCAGATGCCCTTCGGCCTCAAGCTCTTTGAGGATACGCTTCAGGTCAATCCGATCCGCGCCCTTGATACCAAAGGCTTTGGCGATATCGCGTTTCGAGGTCAGGGTGGGGTTCGCCGAGATCCAATCTAGGACCTCCTGCTTGGTAGGTATGCGAGTCATATCTCCGGCCTATCACGGGTATGCGACCGCGTCATGACCAAAAAGTTCAGGGCGTCAAGTCGGCCACCGTATCAACGTCGCGCAAATGGTCCAGCAATCCTACGCGGCACCCCGGAACTGAGGCCAGAGTGTCAGCCAGCGCGGTTTCAGTAGACCAGCGTACATTACGAAACAGGCTTGTCGGCAACGCCTTGTACCGCTGAGCCCCTACCAACCAATAGCCACCGTCCGGCGCAGGGCCAAATACAAATTCCGACTGTCCCAATTCCTTGAAGGCTCGTGCGATATGCTGGGATGTGATCCCGGGAATGTCCGCGCCGATCAGACAAACCGGTCCCTGCGGCATGCCGCGCAACATGCGCCCCATGCGGTCGCCCAGATCACCGTGCCCTTGAGCCGCGCGAGGCAGGTCAACGGGCCAGATGCGGCTGGTCAAACCTTCGCGATCCGGGGCAACGGCAAGCACAATCTGCCAGCGTGGGTCCCGCAATCGCCGGATCAGCGCGCGCGTCTGGTGACGGAACCACCACGCGGCACCAACCATGCCAATGTCACGCCCCAGCCGCGTCTTGACCCGACCCGGGCGGGGTTCTTTCACCATGATGACCAATGTTCGTTGCATGGATCAGGCGAAATAGTCCTGAAGGATACGCGAATAGATCGCTTTGAGCTGTTCGATCTGCGCGACCTCGACGCATTCATCGACCTGATGCATTGTTCGGCCGACAAGGCCAAACTCTACCACCGGACAATGGTCTTTCACAAACCGCGCATCCGATGTGCCACCTGTTGTCGACATCTCGGGCCGAACGCCGGTCTCGGCCTCGACCGCTGTCGCGACCAGCCCCGACAGGGGGCCGGGCGGGGTCAAAAAGCTCTCGCCTGAGATCTTGATCCGGACGTCGATCGCGACATCGTAGGTTTCAGCCACGGCTTTGGCTTCGGCCTGCAACCACTCGCTGAGGCTGGCGCCCGAGTGCAGATCGTTAAAGCGAATGTTCACGGCTCCTATACATTGCGCCGGGATCACGTTGGTAGCTGCGTTGCCCGTATCCATGTTCACAACAGCCAGGGTTGAGGCATCGAAATGGTCCGATCCCTGATCCAGTTCGTGGCTGGCCAGCTGATGCATCAAACGCGCCAGAGCGGGCAGAGGGTTCTTGGCCCGATGCGGATAAGCCGAATGCCCCTGTACCCCGGTCACGGTAAACCAGGCGGTCATCGAACCACGCCGCCCAATCTTCATCATCTCGCCCATTGTATTGGGGCAGGTCGGCTCGCCTACCAAACAGGCGGACATGCGTTCTCCGGCCTCGGACATGTAATCAAGCAGTGCCGTGGTGCCATCCACTGCGTCCGCCTCCTCATCGCCCGTGATCGCAAGAATAATCGCCCCGTCCGGGGGTGTGTCGCGCACGAAATCCACAGCGGCCGCCGCAAAGGCCGCCACGCCGGATTTCATGTCTGTGGCCCCGCGCCCATACATCACACCTTCGCGGATTTTTGCACCGAACGGGGGCATCGTCCAGGCCGCTTCGTCCCCCACCGGGACAACGTCTGTATGCCCGTTGAACCCAAAGCTGCGCGGATGGGCTATCGGCCCCCAGCGCGCGTACAAATTGCTGACATCGCCCCGGTCCGCGCGGGTGCAGTCGAAGCCTGCGTCGGACAGAAGCTTCTCCAGCAACACAAGCGCACCACCTTCCTCAGGTGTGACTGATGGGCAACGGATCAGGTCCGCCGTCAACTTTACCGGATCTGTCATTTCTGGGCCCTTTTGGTTGGTTCAATCGCGGGATCGTGCACAGATTCAACGAATTGGACCAATTGCCAACCCCTCGCCACTGGTTTCCGGGCGCTTTTTTTCGCCAGTCTTGAAATGACACCCCAATAAAACATGGCGGTTTACCTTGCGGCCACCTTGCCGTGCCTTTCAAATCTGCGTTAGAGGGCCGCGAAACAGGTGAATTGACGATGATACGTGCGCTTCTCGTTTGGATCTGCCTGACTTTCGCCGTTCTTGCACAGCAAAGCCAGGCGCAGACGCTTTCGGTCACGACCGTGACCCGCCCCCCGTTTTCCTATGTCGAGGACGGGGCCCAAACCGGTTTTTCAATGGACCTGCTGCAAGCCCTGTCCGAGGCACTGAATTGGGACTACTCGGTCACCAGGGTCGAGGCCTTCAGCGATATGCTGGGTGCCGTGCAGGAAGGAACCGCGGACCTGGCTGTGGCCAATATCTCGATCACGGCTGCGCGTGAAACGCAGATGGATTTCAGCCAGCCCATATTCGAGGCCGGTCTGCAGATCATGGTGCCATCGGATGCAGCGCGCAGACCATCGCTGCTGCACGCTTTGCTGTCCGTTGAATTGTTCATCGCCATCGGACTGGCCTTTGCGATCCTGCTTGGCGGCGGGATGCTGATGTGGGGGTTTGAGCGTCGAGCCCAGCCCTATTTCGACCGTAAGCTGAATGAGGCATGGTTCCCGTCATTCTGGTGGGCGCTGAATCTTGTGGTCAATGGCGGATTCGAGGAACGCATGCCGCGCACTCCGTTCGGACGGTTGCTGGGCGTGGTACTGGTGGTGTCCTCACTGTTCATCGTATCGGTCTTCACAGCGCGCATCACGTCGGTCATGACCGTGGATGCCATCAGCGGCAACGTGAACTCAATCAATGATCTTTACGGCAAGCAGGTGGGCACAATCTCGAACTCAACTGCCGCATACTTCCTGAACCGGCGCGAGATTGAATTTTCCGGTTATAAAAACCTGGATGATGTGCTGACCGCATTTCAGGATAAGGAGTTGGACGCCGTTGTCTTTGACGCGCCGATCCTGTCCTATTACGCGGCGCATGAAGGACGTCGGATCGCATCGATGACTGGCGGTGTTTTTCTGCGAGAGAATTACGGGATCGCGTTCCCAACCGGCTCGCCATTGGTCGAGGACGTGAACCAGGCTCTGCTCGCGCTGCGCGAAGACGGCACCTATGATGAAATTTACCGCAAATGGTTCGGGGTGCGAAACTAAGCCGGTTCTTCATCCCCGAAAAACGGCGTCATTTGCGCCACGATAACGGCGTTTTCGTCTAAGGCCCGCTGCATCAAGTCGCGTTCGTCCGGGTCGATGTCGTGCCCCTGCGCCTCACGCTCGGCCAGAGTTCCATAACCGGTGACGTCCAGTGGCGCGGTGTCGGCCTGTTTCAGGATCGCCACGGTTTCACGCACCGCTTCAGCCTCATCCACGCCGCTAGCAAAACACATCAGCGCCGCTCCGGTCGCGCCTTCGGGCAGGCCGTCGCCTTCTTTGCGGCCAATCTGAACGAGCAATGTATAAACTTGCTGACGGGACGGTTTCTTTTGCTTTTCCATGCAGGGGGCCATAGCCGCGCGTCTGTCCGTGGTCAAGCAGCCGGGAATTGCGGGAAACCCCCAGCACGTCCATAGTACCCGCGAAAACCCATTTCAAACTGCAAAGGATTTTTCATGGCCTACCCAGATTTCATCACAGATTTCCCAAGCCTCGACGTCCCATTCCCCGAGGACGTGGTGCAAACCGCCGTCATCCGGTCAGATGCGGGTTTGGTCGCGTTCTTCACCTTCCTCAAGGATTTCGAACTGCCACCGCATTCACACAAGGCGCAATGGGGCACGGTGGTCGAGGGCGAGGTTGAACTGACAATCGGCGGAGAAACTAAGACCTATCGCCCCGGCGACAGTTACTCGATCCCGTCTGGTGTTGAACACGGCGGGAAAATCAAAGCCGGAAGCCGCGTGATCGACGTGTTTGAGGAACCCGACCGATATCCAGTCAAAGGATAAACAAAAAAAGGGCTGCAGCGAGATACGCTACAGCCCCGTTTCAAATCCGCACTTAATTTAGTCGCGCAGCAGTTCGTTAATCCCGGTTTTCGAACGGGTCTTCTCGTCCACACGCTTTACGATCACGGCGCAATACAGGTTGACGTTGTTCTTGGACGGCATCGAGCCCGCGACAACCACCGAGTACGGTGGAACTTCGCCATAAGTGACTTCGCCGGTTTCGCGATCCACGATCTTGGTGGATTTGCCGATAAAGACGCCCATTCCCAAAACCGAGCCTTCGCGCACGATGCAACCTTCGACCACTTCGGACCGCGCGCCGATAAAGCAATTGTCTTCGATGATGGTCGGGCCGGCCTGCATCGGCTCCAGAACGCCGCCGATGCCAACACCGCCTGACAGGTGTACGTTCTTACCAATCTGCGCGCAGGAACCAACGGTGGCCCAAGTATCGACCATGGTGCCTTCGTCGACATAGGCACCCAAATTCACGAAGGACGGCATCAGAACCACACCGGGTGCGACATAGGCCGATTTGCGCACAACACAGTTCGGCACTGCGCGGAAACCGGCTGCGCGCCACTGGTTTTCACCCCAGCCGGCGAACTTGCTGTCCACTTTGTCCCACCAGCCGCCATCCTGTGGACCGCCTGTCTGGATTTCCATATCCTTGATGCGAAAGCCCAGCAGAACTGCCTTCTTGGCCCACTGGTTCACATGCCAATCACCGCTTTCCAGCTTTTCAGCAACCCGCAGCGAACCGCTGTCCAGCGCGGCCAGCGTATCCTCGATCGCCTCGCGTTGTTCGCCGGTGGTGGCGGGCGTAATGGTGTCGCGCGCCTCCCAGGCGGCTTCGATAGCGGTTTCCAGTTGCGCGTTGGACATCGGATGGCTCCCTGCAGAATCTGTTCACGTTTGTTTGGCCTATACGCAACTGCACCTCGCGGTGCAATGCGACGCAGAAGGTACGATTTGCGGCTAGCTTGACCTGTGTTCAGCTTGCGCGGCGGATATGGCGGGTCAGAATGGCCGTCGCCGTGGCCGCGTCCTTGCGCTTGAGCGCCTGAACGATGGCTGCGTGATCACCATCCGCACGGTGTACCCACTTGGGACGCCAATGGGCAAACAGGTGGCGCGCGCCGGCGATATGCAGGTCATCAATCGCATGCAGCAGGCGTGGCAACCCGCACGGCGTCAGGATCGAGCGATGAAAGGTACGGTTGCACGCTTCCCACTCGGGCATCGTTTGCGCAGCATCACAGGCGATCCGAGCATCATCCGCCTCTTTAAGCGCGCCAGGCGTCATATTCTGTACCGAATGCTGCAAGGCCAGGGATTCCAACGCGACACGCATTTCAACCACTTCGCGCACTTCTGCCGGGTCCAGCGCCGAAACACGCATACCGCGGCGCGGCTCACTTTGGGCCAACCCGTGCGCTTCAAGACGCAGCAATGCCTCGCGCACCGGTACATGGCTGGTCTCAAAGGCCCGCGCGATGTGATCCTGACGCAGCTTTTCACCGGCAAGCAATTCGCCGGTGATAATCTTCTGTCTGAGGTTTTGGTAAATTGTGTCGGCGATCGTAGTGGTCATAGATTATCGATAAAATCCTTAACCACCTTCCACAAGTCGATAATTCACCCCATCAGCGGGTCCGGGGTAATATTTCCCCCGCACAGCAGAACCGCCACGCGTTCGTCTGGTTCTGGCTTATAAACACCTGAGGTCAAAGCCGCCAACGCGGTCGCCCCGGCCGGTTCGACCAATATGCGATGGGTCTGCCACAGCGCCTTTTGCGCGGCTGCAATCGCCTCGTCTGAGACAAGAATAGATGTCATTCCTTGCGCAAGATCGAAACAAATCCCTCCGATCCGCCGCGCGCCCAGCGCGTTGGCTGCTATCCCCGAGACCGAGACATCCACCGGTTCACCCGCCTGCAGCGCCGCGTTCAGCGCGCAGGAGGTTTCCGGTTCGACTGCTACGACCTTGCGCGCGCCATCAAACCAACCCAAAGCCCCGCCAATCAGGCCACCGCCGCCCACGGCAACCAAAATGGTGTCAGCCTGCAGTCCCTGCGCCTCCCATTCGGCAAAACACGTGCCCTGCCCTGCTACGGTTGCGGGGGCATCATAAGCGTGGATTTGCATCGCCCCGGTCGCAGCCTCATGCGCCTTGGCCTCGCTCAGTGCGTTTGCGTATTCACCTTGCACCACCGTCAAATCCGCGCCCGTCTGTTCAATCAGGGCGATCTTGGATGGTCCGGCAAGGTCTGGCACGAAAATCTTGGCCGGATATCCCAGCGTTTGTGCCGCATACGCCGCCGCCGCACCGTGATTGCCGCCCGAAGCCGCCACAACGCCAGCCTCGGGCACGTCCAAGCTGAGCAGCGTATTAAACGCCCCGCGCGCTTTGAAACTGCCCGTGTGCTGCATATGCTCCAGCTTCATTTCGACCGGATAATCCAATCCGGGCACGCGGCTTTCAATCACCGGGGTCACCTGCGCATACCCATTGATCCGTTCGGCGGCGGCCGAAATTTCACTCTTCCAATTCATTCTTGTTCTTCCGTGACTGGCACTCTGCCTGCGAACCCTATAGCTGTTTTATGAACACGCAAGCAGGGAACCATCACCCATGAGAGAAGACCGCCTCAGCCCTTTCCGCGACGCCCAGACAGACCGCTCGACCGCGAGCGAGGTGCCGGACACGCCGCAGACGCGCTCACCCGCCTATCGCCTTGCCTTTGCAGACGATGATTTCCTGTGCCGGGATGAGCTGCGCCCCGTGCGTTTGCAGCTGGAGTTGCTGAAGCCCGAGATGATCATGACCGAACGTGAGATCACCTCGACCATCGTCATGTTCGGTGGCGCACGCATTCCTGAGCCGTCGCAGAAACACACTGCGCGAACCCAGACGCTGGCCAACCTGTCGCAATATTACGACGAAGCGCGGGAATTCGCCCGTCTGATGACCGAAAAATCCAATGAAACCGGCTGCCGCGAGAACGTGATCGTCACCGGCGGTGGCCCCGGCGTGATGGAGGCCGGAAATCGCGGTGCCCAGGATGCTGGCGGTTGTTCGATTGGCCTGAACATTGTGCTGCCGCACGAGCAGGCGCCGAACCTGTATGTAACGCCCGATCTCAGCTTTAATTTCCACTATTTCGCCATTCGCAAGATGCATTTCCTGATGCGCGCCCGCGCAATCACCATCTTCCCCGGCGGCTTCGGCACGATGGATGAGCTGTTCGAGTCGCTGACGTTGATCCAGACTGGCCGGATGGAACGTGTACCGTTCCTGCTGTTCGGTCGCGATTTCTGGGAAAAAGTCATCAACTGGGAGGCGCTGGCCGATGCGGGCACGATCTCGGACGAGGATCTCGATCTGTTCCGCTTCGTGGATACCGCGCAAGAGGCGGTCGATATTATTGAAAACTGGGAACCGGCCCCACCGCGCGACGAAATACCGGGGCGCTGAAACATGAAGCCGCCAAAAACCGGTGAGATGCTGCACCTGCGTGGGAACGCACTGAACAAGGGCGATCCGGTGGCCCTGCCGCTGACGCAAAGCAGCATGTACCACCTGCCCGGCGCACCGGACGGGCATCCGACCTATGGCCGGGTCGACAACCCGACATGGGTACATCTGGAACATGTGCTGGCACATCTGGAAGACGCGCCCTGCCTGACCTTTCCGTCAGGTATGGGGGCGATCTCTGCGGCTTTGTTCGCGACGGTCAAAGCCGGGTCCCATATCCTGATCCCCTCGGACGGGTATTATGTCACACGACTGCTGGCCGATCGGTTCCTGTCCAATCTGGGCGTCTCGGTTACTGAGCGTCCGACGACGGCGTTTGCCGAAGGCGGGTTTGACGGCTTCGACGTGGTCTTTTTGGAAAGCCCCTCGAACCCCGGGCTGGATATGATGGACCTGCCCGCGATCGCTAGCGCCGTTCGCGCAGCCGGCGGCCTCACGATTGCCGACAACACGACGATGACGCCACTGGGCCAACGCCCGTTGGATTTGGGCATCGACGTGGTGGTCGCTTCGGATACCAAGGCAATGGGCGGGCATTCGGACCTGCTAATGGGTCATGTCGCCAGCCGCAACGCGCAGATCATGGAACGGGTCGAGGAATGGAGGCGCGTTTCCGGCGCGATCCCCGGCCCGCATGAGGCATGGCTGCTGCATCGCGGGTTGGAAACGCTGGACGTTCGTTTCGACCGGATGTGTGCATCGGCGCAAGTGCTCGCGGAACGGTTGGCAGAACATGTGGCCGTGAAACAGATCCGCTATCCCGGCCTGTCGGATGACCTGTCCTATGCTCTGGCCAAGGCGCAGACGTCCCGGTTTGGGTTCTTGTTGTCGATCACGTTAGAGACGGAGGAAAAGGCCGAAGCTTTGATCAACACCTGCCCGATGCTGCGACCGGCCACATCATTTGGCGGTGTTCACAGTTCTGCCGAAAGACGCGCACGCTGGGGCGATGACGTCGATCCGGCCTTTATCCGATTGTCTGTCGGCTGTGAACCAATAGAGGAATTGTGGCAGTCGTTTGAGAGCAGCCTGAACGCGCTGTGATTACTTCTTTGGTTCGCGCAACTCGGTGAACACGTAGATCGGCAGCAGAACGCTGGCGATCAACGCGCCCAGCCAAACGAGCAGGGTCGCCGCTAACAGGTTGGCAACGCCGCCAACTGTCAGCCCTGCCGTAATCAGATCCGTCACCAACAGACCGACAAACGTTACGATCAAGGCAATCCCACCTTTGATCGAGGGGGCTTTTTTCTCACCCAGTTTCAGGATCAGCGGCTCGGCCACCACCTGCACCAGGGTGAACACGATCACCACGACGATGAATGAAATCGGTTTGATCGCAAACCCCGACAACAACAGCGTCGCAAGCAACAACCCGATGGCATTCCCGGCCAACAGGGCCAGTGCGGACTTGATTCTGCGCGTCATGGGGTTCTCCGTAAATGTTCAGTTAGAAACATGCAGATATTAACAGGCTCGCGCGATTTTGCGAGCGGTTTCAAAAGCCGCTTTCTTTTGGGTCATTGAAATCGCATGATAAAACACATTCATAAAGATCAGACCCACCCCCATCGACGAGAGATGTGATGAGCGACGATCCCTATACCGTTCTTGGTGTCGCCAAAGACGCCAGCGCCGCCGAGATCAAAAAGGCTTATCGGCGCATCGCCAAAGAGTGCCACCCGGACCTGAAACCCGGGGATGACGAGGCTGAAGCCAAGTTCAAGGCCGCCGCTTCGGCTTATGACCTGCTGAAAGATGCGGACACACGCGCGCGTTACGATAGTGGCGAAATTGATGCCTCGGGTCAGGAACGTCCCCAGCAGCAGTATTATCGCGAATATGCCGAGGCCGCCGGGAACCCTTATCGTGGGCGCGCAGCAGACCCGGATGACATGTCAGACATCTTTGCCGAATTTATGCGTGGCCGCGGAGGATACCAGCAGCGCACGCACGAATTTCACGCGCCGGGCCACAATCGCGCTTACAACCTGCAGATCAGTTTCCTGGATGCGGTGTTCGGCGCCAGCCAAAAGCTGACGCTGCCAGATGGTGACCGGATCGAGGTGAAGATTCCTGCGGGCATCACCGATGGACAAACCATCCGCCTGCGCGGCAAAGGCGATCCGGGTTTTGGCGAAGGCCCGCCCGGCGATGCTTTGGTCACTGTGTCAGTGGCTAAACACCCGGTCTTTGATCGTCAGGGCGATGACATCCATATCACTCTGCCCATCACAATTGACGAGGCCATTCTGGGTGGCAAGGTACCCGCCCCCACCATTGATGGCGGCGTCAATGTCAGTGTCCCCGCAGGCACCAGCAGCGGTCGGACGTTGCGCCTGCGCGGCAAGGGGGTCAAGAAGCGCGGCTCGTCCGATCGCGGCGATCAGTTGATCGAACTGACCGTGTCCATGCCCGATCAGATTGATGACGAGTTGAAGCAATTCATGGAGACATGGCGCGAAACCCACAGCTATGATCCACGGAAAGGAATGCCGTCATGACCCGCGCCCTGACCGAAGAGCAGCTGATCGCAACCGTCACGCGCCTGACCTCAACCCGGCTGACCGAATACCTGGCTGCCGAGATCGTCATTCCCGAGCAAACCGAGCAGGGGTTGGTGTATCACACCCTCGACGTGGCGCGGTTGGAGCTGGCGTGCGAGCTGCACGACCAATACGAGATGGAGCCTGATGCGCTGTCGATGATGATCTCACTGATCGACCAGATGCACGGCCTTCGGGCCGAGTTACGAGAGGTTCTGAATGCGGTAGAAACGCAACCGGAGCCGGTGCGTCAGACATTGATCGAGGTAATTGGAACGGCGCGGTTCGGTCGCAAGTAACCCGCGCTTAGTTGCCGACAACATACTCTTCGGGAACAAAGAAAGTGTAATCCCGATCAGCCACCGCTTCGTGACAATCATGGCAATAGACAACAGCGTCCGAACGCGCGCCCATCGTGTCACCAAACAAAGACCCGTCCGGCATGACCATGATATAGCGCCAGTCCGCAGTTTCCGGGCTGGTGCCTTCAGCGAGTTTTTCCATCACGAACAAAGCCCCGGGATGGACATTGCCCTCGTCCGTGACCGTGACGCTGTCCTTGGCCAGCACTGACCCCATCGGCAGCTTTTCACCCTCGGCCAAATTGCCATAGTTGTGCGCCATGCGGTTGGCATAGCTGTTCACATAGCGCTGCCCATGGGTTGCCGAGATGTAAGGGGCATTGTTGAACAGCGGCCATGCCTGATAGTTCATCAGCAAATCTAACTGCGCGGCGGCATAGCCACGCTCCATCCGTCGCTGCAGGGACTTGTAGATGCCCAAAGCTTCTTCTTTGGACAGCTCGGCAGGATTTTCAATGGCAAGGTGAGCATCCTCACCACTGGATTGAGCGCCAGCCTGATGCGCAGCAAGCCCCACCACAAACAAAGCCGCAAGAGATGTCGGAAACAGTCTAATAAATCGTACAAACATGTATTTGGCCCACCTGCTTCAAAAGGTTCGCCTGAACGCCGCAAGTTACGTGTAAAATGATAGCGGCCATGAACAAACGCGCCACGACCGGAATGCGACTCTCACTGCTTTGTGCGCAAACGTGAGGCCTAGGCAGCCGGTTTCAGCACCCAAAACATATCAAATTGTGCATACAAATAACAGCGGCCAGAAAATTAATTTCTTGGCGTAGTTTGCACGAAGTTTGGGCTTGTCAGCTCTGCAATCCCGCTTCGGCTTCGATCTGCTTGCGCGACTTGCGCGCGCGCTCTGTGGCCGATTTCAACTGACCGCAAGCTGCCATGATGTCCTCGCCACGCGTCTTGCGAATGGGAGAGGCATACCCCGCCTGATAAATGATGTTCGCAAACGCGCGGATGCGGTTATTCGAGCTGCGCTTGTAAGGCGCGCCGGGCCATTCGTTGAACGGAATCAGGTTGATCTTGGCGGGAATGTTGTGGCTTTTGATGTGGTCGATTAGGCGATGCGCATCTTCGTCACTGTCATTCACACCATCCAGCATCACGTATTCAAAAGTAATCCGCTCGGAATTGGACACCTTGGGATAATTTGCCAATGCCTGCAGCAGTTCTTGGATGTTCCAGCGCTTGTTGATGGGCACCAGAAAATCGCGGATTTCATCCGTTGTCGCGTGGAACGAGATCGCCAGCAAGCAGCCGATCTCGTCAGCTGTGCGCGCAATTTCCGGCACCACGCCGGACGTCGACAAGGTGATCCGACGGCGTGACAGAGAAATGCCTTCGGGGTCCATGGCGATCTTCATCGCGTCGCGCACGTTTTCGAAGTTATAAAGCGGCTCACCCATGCCCATCAGAACGATGTTCGACAACAGGCGTGTTTCGTCTTTTGGCGCACCTGGGGTCGGCCATTCGTCCAGATCGTCGCGGGCCATCATCACCTGACCGACGATTTCTGCAGCCGTCAGGTTGCGCACCAGTTTCTGCGTGCCCGTATGGCAGAAGGAACAGGTCAGCGTGCAGCCAACCTGAGACGAGATGCACAGCGTCCCGCGATCCTCTTCGGGGATGTAGACAACCTCAACCTCATGGCCACCCGCGATGCGGCACAAGTACTTGCGCGTGCCGTCTTCGGACACCTGCCGAGTCACGACTTCGGGGATTTCCACAACGAAATTCTCAGCCAGTTGCGCACGATACGCTTTGGCGAGGTTGGTCATCTCGGCAAAATCGCGCACGCCCCATTGATAGATCCACTGCCAGATCTGCCCGGTCCGCATCTTGGCCTGCTTTTCCGGCGTGCCATGTTCGATCAGAGCGTCACGCAACTGATCACGGGTCAACCCGACTAGGTTGATCTTCCCCTCGGGCAGTTTGCGGGGGATGGTCATGACATCTTGAGTGATCGGCGCTTTGGGCGACATGTTGCTATCTCAACGAATTCGGGCTTGGGATGCGCCTCTATATAGGATCGCGCGCAAAGATCAAAAGAATTCGTATCATTTAATTTGCCATGCGCAGCAATTCGTCCGCGCGCGCCCGGCCCAGATCGACGCGACAAGACGCGATGGCGATACCGGTGCCAGAGCCGCCGCCGTATGAAGCCCCCACTGCTTCACATTGCGCATCGCGATATCCTCTCCATGCCTCTTGTGCAGCCTCAAGTGCCGGTTGTGCGACCACACGGTCTGTGACCTCGTCCAACTCAACTGCGGACTGCATGGCGAAGCCATAGCTTGTCTCAACAGCCATATTCACGCGTTTCTCCATCTCCCCAACGCAGGCTCCGATTTCGACCTGCGAACCTGCGTCGAAACATTCCAGGCTGGGATCTGCCCACGCGGCCGAAGCGAAAAGCACTGCAATCAAGACGTAACGCATTATCCGTTTCCACATATGAACCCTTGTATGTGGCCACCGTAGCACGCGTTGCGCCGTAGTCCCAATTGCAAGTCGGCCGCAAAGGCCAAACCGATGCGACCGAACTATCTGCATTGCGATTGCGAGGAATCAGATCAGGTAAACATATCAGATCCCTGCTGGCAGAATGTCGCAATCATCCGCGTCCAAAGTTTGCACGGGATCTTTCGGACCGCATTGCTCGCCAGAAACCGGATAGGTTTCGTTGTTTTTTTCACATGCGCTCAGAAAGACGGCGGCGACGACCAACACGGCAGCAAGAGGTTTGTTCAGCATGGATAAGCTCCTTCCATATATTTGAACTGATTGGTTCAGAAAGATGGATCGCTTGCCTTGATGCGGATCAATTTGAGGTGGTGGACGTGGCGTAAAGATCGGATGACACGTATGATCGCCCACGAAAAAGCCCCGCCAAATGACGGGGCTGCGTAAATCTATTGTCCTTGCTTATTGGGTGCAGCGCTTTTCGGCGTCTTCGATCGCAGCGCTGAAACCCAACAGCGAGAACGTGTCTTTGGTCTGGGTTCCGCGCTCGGACCGGGCGGTCAGAACGGCCTCGGTGCCGCGCTTCATCGCTGCGACGACCTTCAGGTCTTCGCCTTCGGTTGCCGGCCAGGCCCATTCACCTTCGGTGATCAAAGCGAACTCGGTGCCGTCAATCTCAAGGGTGACCGTCGATCCTGCCGCGAAAGGATAGCCGCCGGTAAAGGTCACCTGACCTTTGACTTCGGCATTCGGGCGGTAGAACACGAACAACAGGATGTCGCTGCGGCGCACCGAAACCACGCGTCCGCCTTTGGTGTTCACAGTCTCTTTGGGCGCGGATACGCTCCAGCACTCTGTGGGATCTTTCTCCACAAAAACGCTCCAGTCGGTCTTCGCAGCAACCCGATTGGTGCTGGTCGCCTGCTGAGCGATTGCGGTTGTGGCCATTCCTGCCACGCACAGACCCGCAATTGTGCGGACGAGTTTTAATCCCATCTGTCCAGCCTCCTAGCTCGACCTAATACCTCATACCCATCGAGACCGCATACGAACTCTGTCGGTTCGTCTGTAAGTTGCGTATTCCGATGATTGTCGACATACACACACTAACGCAGGTTTCGCCACAGGCGAAAGGGCGATTGGCAGATTTTTGCGCATATAATGGAGGGGCCAGATGACGCAGCCGGTACCAATGACAGAACTATGGCGAGGCCCCTTGTTGGAAAGCCTGCATCTGGGCCACGCAGTGATCTGTGACGACAGCGGCCAAATCGTACGCAGCTGGGGCGATCCGGACGCGGTGATTTACCCTCGGTCGTCTGCAAAAATGATCCAGGGGCTGCCGCTGATCACATCGGGTGCAGCCGCCAAATATGGCCTGAACTCCGAGCATCTGGCCCTCGCCTGTGCCTCGCATAGCGGCGCACATATCCATACCGACAGGGTTACTGCCTGGCTGGATCACTTGGGCTTGACCGAACACGATCTGCGCTGCGGTCCGCAAGAACCGCAGGACATGGCCGCGCGCGACGGGCTGATCCTTGCCGATGACACGCCCTGCCAGATCCACAACAATTGCTCGGGCAAACATTGCGGGTTTCTGACGGTTGCACAGCACATGGGCGCGGGACCGGAATACCTTGAGATCGACCACCCCGTACAACAAGCCTGCCTGTCCGCGCTGGAAGAAACCACTGGGGAAACCAGCCCTGCCTATGGAATCGATGGATGTTCGGCCCCGAACTTTGCGACATCACTGGTGGGACTGGCACGTTCGATGGCGTGGTTTGCCTCGGCCGCTGACCGGTCGGACCGTGCCAGCGACGCAGCGCAACAACTTACGACTGCGATGATCAAGCACCCCGAACTGGTGGCGGGCGAAAGCCGCGCCTGTACCGAGTTGATGCGCGCTATGGACGGTCGCGCCGCAATCAAAACCGGGGCTGAGGCGGTGTTCATTGCCATCATCCCGGAAAAACGAATGGGTGTTGCGCTGAAAATCACTGATGGCACCACCCGCGCCAGCGAATGCGCAATCGCCGCGATACTGGTAAGCCTTGGTGTGCTGGAGGCCGATCACCCGGCCACCCGCAAATTCATGAATGCCACGCAATACAGCCGTCGCGGGCTGGAATGCGGCGTAATCAGACCTGCGCCGGGGTTCCCCGGCTAAGGTTACATTTCGATTTCATGCACCTCGGCCACCTCGACCGAGCCCGAACCGTTGACCACCATGGGACAGCCCTTGGCCATTTCGGTCGCGGCATCAATGCTGTCGGCCTTAATGACGGTAAAACCGGACGCCGGGTTTGCTCCGCCATTGTCGACGACGCTTCCGTTGCTGACCGTATAGGATTGACCAACCGGATTGCCGGGTATGTCCAGCGCCTCACCCATGCCTTGAAACCATGCGCCCCAGGCGGCCATAGTTGCTTCGACTTCGGCAGGGTCGGTTGGTGTAGTTCCGCCGTGATAGACAAACAAATATAGTGGCATGTTATTTCCTCCCTAATGAAAACTTATCCAAACTGCGCCTCAAGCTTGGCCAGCGACGATGTCCAGCCCATGTTGTGGTTCGCTGCAGCCTCGGCATCTGCCAGTTCGCGGTGGTCCAGAACCAACCGCGCGCCGTTTTCCGTTGCGACGACCGAAAACGTGACGTGGCTTTCCGGCCCGCGCTGATCCTGATCGTCATGCCAGGCCCAGGTGAACCCAACCGAAATGGGCGGATCAACATGGGTGACATAACCGGACACTTTGAATGTCTGGCCTTCTGCATTCTTCATTATTGAATACCAAGGCCCTGTGCGTGAGAAATTCAGGTCATGCTCGGGCACATGCACCCCTTCGGGGCCCCACCACTGCAACAGCTTCGCCCCATCACTGACCCAGGCAAACAGGTTTTCGGGGGTGGTCGGGAACTCACGTTCCAGTTTCAGGTCGGCCATGAGTTTTCCCTTTCAATGAGGTCGCCCAGACGATCGAGGCTGTTTTCCCAGAACTGACGTTTTGAGATGGTCCATTCGGCGATTGCCCGCAGCCCGTCAGCTTGGATGGAATACATCCGCTGGGTGCCGTGGACGCGCTGATGCACCAATCCGGCCTCGCGCAGCACTTTCAGGTGGCGCGATATCGCTGCGCCCGACATGCCGCGCCCTTGGATCAGGTCACCGGCAGGCAGCTCTCCGTCCTGCATCAGTTGCTCAACGATCGAGAACCGAGTGGAATCGGACAAAGCAGAAAAAGCATTTATCAGAGTGTTCATAGCCTTTATTTAACACGTACGTTAAATAAAGGGAAGACCTTTAACCGGACACAAATTCCGAGCGGCTATAGCCCTGAACGTACAGCAATGCTGTCAGATCGCCATGGTTGATCCGAACCTCGCATTGCTCGGCAACCGTGGGCTTGGCATGCAGGGCCACCCCTGTTCCCGCGCGGTGCAGCATCCCCAGATCGTTGGCCCCGTCGCCTACGGCAATAACGTCTTCTTCACGCAAGCCCAGTCGCGCGGTGATCTGTTCCAAGGCATCCACCTTGGCTTGACGCCCCAAAATGGGCCGCAGTACATCCCCAGTCAGTTTTCCGTTTTGGGCCAGCAGGGTGTTGGCACGGTTCTCGTCAAAGCCCAGCACCTCGGCCACTTTTGCGGTAAACGCCGTGAAACCGCCCGAGACCAAGGCGGCATAGCTTCCGTTCTGGCGCATCGTCGCGACCAGTTCCTTGCCGCCCGGCATCAGAGTGATGCGTTCATCCAGTACTTTACCGATCACCGCCTCATCCAGACCTTTCAACAGACCAACCCGTTCGGTCAGCGCGCCCTCAAAGTCCAACTCGCCATTCATGGCGCGTGCGGTGATATCCTTAACGCGGTCGCCGACGCCGGCCTCATCCGCCAGTTCGTCGATGCATTCCTGTTGGATCATGGTGCTGTCCATATCGGCCAACAGCATCTTGTTACGGCGGCCCTCAGATTGTTGGACAACCAGATCCACGCCCATTTGCTGCAGGTCCGCCCAGACATCCCACCGGTTGCCCGGCATTTCGCTAAGATGGAACTCTGCTGCTTCATCCGGGCTGAGCCAAACGATCTCACCACCGCCCCATGCGTTCCGCAAGGACTCGACCAACGCCAAATCCAGATTAGACACATCGGGGTTGGTCAACAGGGTGGCAACGTACATATTCAATCTCCGGCAAGCTCACCTGCGCATATCGCAGGTGCAGCATTTTCGCCAGAGTCTGTTTCGAACTAGCCCAAAATACCCGGCAGGCGCAGCCCGTGGGCCCGCGCACAATCCTTGGCGATGTCATACCCAGCATCCGCATGGCGCCAGACGCCCGAGGCCGGGTCATTCCAGAGAACCCTCTCCAACCGACGCGCGGCATCTTCGGTGCCATCGGCACAGATCACAACACCCGCATGTTGGCTAAAGCCCATCCCGACGCCACCACCGTGATGCAGAGACACCCATGTCGCCCCGCTCGCCGTATTGATCAGCGCATTCAGCAACGGCCAGTCGCTGACCGCATCCGAGCCATCCAGCATCGCCTCAGTCTCACGGTTGGGGCTGGCCACAGACCCCGAGTCCAAGTGGTCGCGTCCGATCACCACCGGCGCCTTTAGCTCGCCATTGGCGACCATCTCATTGAACGCAAGCCCAGCCCGGTGTCGGTCGCCAAGCCCGATCCAGCAGATACGCGCCGGCAGACCCTGAAACGCGATCCGCTCCTGCGCCATGTCGATCCAGCGATGCAGGTGTTCATTTTCGGGGAACAGTTCCTTCATCTTGGCATCGGTTTTGTGGATGTCCTCGGGGTCGCCCGACAGAGCACACCAGCGGAACGGGCCGATGCCTTTGCAGAACAGCGGGCGGATATAAGCGGGTACAAAGCCGGGGAAGGCAAAGGCGTTCTCAAGCCCCTCATCCTGCGCGACCTGCCGGATGTTATTGCCGTAATCCAGCGTTGGAACGTCCGCGTTCCAGAAATCCACCATCGCCGCAACATGCTGCTTCATCGAAGCGCGAGCGGCTTTTTCCACCGATTTAGGATCTGTTTCACGCTTCTCGCGCCACTCTCCCATAGTCCAGCCCAATGGCAGATAACCGTTAATCGGATCATGCGCGCTGGTTTGGTCGGTGACGATATCAGGACGCATCCCGCCCGCCTGCATCCGAGCATAGATCTCGGGGAAAACCTCTGCCGCATTGCCCAGCAGACCAACCGACTTCGCTTCGCCCGCCTTGGTCCAGCGGTCGATCATCTCAAGCGCTTCGTCCAGCGTTTCGGCCTTTTCGTCGAGGTATTTGGTCCGCAGGCGGAAATCGATGCTGTCCGGGTTACATTCAACAGCCAGACATGAGGCGCCTGCGAACACGGCCGCCAGCGGTTGCGCGCCGCCCATTCCACCCAGACCTCCGGTCAGAATCCACTTGCCTGTCAGGTCACCGTCGTAGTGCTGACGCCCTGCCTCGGCAAAGGTCTCATAGGTGCCCTGAACGATACCCTGCGTACCGATGTAAATCCACGAGCCAGCGGTCATCTGGCCGTACATCATCAGGCCCTTCTTATCGAGCTCGTTGAAGTGATCCCAGGTCGCCCAATGTGGGACAAGGTTGGAATTGGCGATCAGCACCCGAGGCGCATCCTTGTGCGTGCGGATGATCGCGACCGGCTTGCCGGACTGGACGATCAGCGTCTCATCTTCCTCCAAATCCTTCAGACCGGCAACAATAGTGTCGAAATCCTGCCACGTGCGGGCCGCGCGGCCGATGCCGCCATAGACGACCAGTTCGTGCGGGTTCTCGGCCACATCAGGGTGCAGATTATTCATCAGCATCCGCAGCGGGGCCTCGGTTACCCAGCTTTTGGCGTTCAACTCGGGGCCGGTCGGTGGATAGATGTCGCGGGTGTTTTTGCGCGGATCGCTCATTTCTGGGCTCCTTGTCTGGTCAATGCGCCCGAGAGGGCAAGATCGTTGAGGCGGGTCAGCATGGTTTTCAAATGGGGGCGCAGTTTCGCAGCGCGGTTCTCGCGCCATGTCCACGGGGGTGTCTCGTCCATGTAAGCCCGCTGCGCGATCTCCATCTGGATGGCGTGTATGCCATCAGAAGGGCGACCATAGTGGCGGGTGGTCCATCCCCCGCGAAACCGGCCATTCAGGACCGAAGTGAACCCTTGGGCCTTGCTCGCCACGTCGTGCACGGCTTGCTCAATGGCCGTGTCACACGTCAGCCCATCATTGGTTCCGGTGTTGAACACCGGCAATTCGCCTTCGAACAGAAACGGGATCAGCGATCGGATCGAGTGGCAGTCAAACAAGATCGCCACTCCGTGCCGGTCCCGCACGCGGTTCAGTTCATCCAGAAGGGCAGCGTGATAAGGTGCGTGATATTTGCGCCGTCGATCTTCGACTTCATCCTCGGATGGTGATTGCCCGTCATTCCAGATCTGCTGCCCGTCGAAATCGGTCAGAGGCACAAGTGTGGTGGTATTCTGGCCCGGATATAGCGAGGCTCCGAACGGATCACGATTAGCGTCGATGACGTAGCGATGAACGTGCGACTGCACGACCGTGACATCATCCAAAGTTCCTTTATAGAGCCTGTTTATGTGCCAGTCCGTATCGGCCAAACCGCGCCCGTTGTCATTCAGACGGACCGCTGTTTCGTCTGGCACATAAGTTCCGCCATGGGGTTGCCCCAGCACAATGGGACCGTCCCCGCGCTGAACACTGAACACCTGCATCAGAACAGCCCCGGCATCTGGGCACCCACTGCCCCAAGGATGTCACCCTCAGCCACCAAGCACTTGGATGTTTCCAGATCGGGTGCCAAATAACGGTCTTCGTTCAGTGTTGGGATCTCTGCTCGTACTCTGCGCATGACGCGTTGCAATGGTTCGCTGGTTGCCAGCGGTGCACGGAACTCCACCCCCTGAGCGGCACAAAGCAACTCAACACCAAGAATGTAGTTCAGGTTTTCGACCATCCGCGTCAGACGCCGCGCACCATGTGCAGCCATCGACACGTGATCCTCCTGGTTGGCCGAGGTCGGTGTGCTGTCAGTCACGCAAGGATTGGCAAGGTGCTTGTTCTCGCTCATCAAGGCGGCGGTCGTGACTTCGGCAATCATCAGGCCCGAGTTCAACCCGGGATCAGGCGTCAGGAACGGCGGCAGATCAAAGCTGAGCGTCGGGTCGACCATCAAGGCAATGCGCCGCTGCGCAATCGCGCCGACCTCGGACACCGCCAGCGCAATCATGTCTGCGGCAAAGCCAACGGGTTCGGCATGGAAGTTCCCGCCTGAAACGATGGCACCCGCCTCAGTCAGAACCAGCGGGTTGTCGGTGGCCGCGTTCGCCTCGATCTCAAGCGTGGTGGCCGCTTGGCGCATGACATCCATGGCCGCGCCGGTGACCTGCGGCTGACAGCGGATGCAATAAGGGTCCTGAACGCGCGTGTCACCGTCCCGGTGGCTTTCGCGGATCTCGGACCCGGCCAGTGTGGCGCGCATGGCGCTGGCGGCCTCGGTCTGGCCGCGGTGGCCACGCAAGGTATGGATTTCGGGCTGCAAGGGCGCTGTCGACCCCATGATCGCATCCGTCGACAGGGCCGAGATGACCAGAGCGCTTTGCGCTGCACGCCAGGCTTCGAACAAACCGGCCAGCGCAAAAGCAGTCGAGAATTGCGTGCCGTTGATAAAGGCAAGCCCTTCCTTTGGACCGAGTTGAATAGGCTCTAATCCAACTGATTTTAGCGCTTTTCCCCCCGGCAGGATGGTTCCGTCAACCTCGGCTTCACCTTCGCCGATGACTACGGCTGTCATATGCGCCAGGGGCGCAAGATCGCCCGAGGCCCCGACCGACCCCTGCGCGGGAATAACCGGGGTCACGCCCTTGGCCAGCATCTGCTGCAACAGGTCGATCAGCTCCCAACGCACACCCGATGCTCCGCGTCCGAAGGACAACAGTTTTAGCGTCATCATCAGCCGGGTCACACGGCGTGGCACGGCCGAACCAACGCCGCAGCAATGGCTAAGGATCAGGTTGCGCTGAAGGGTCGAAGTGTCCTTGGCCGCGATCTTGTGGCTGGCCAACTTTCCGAACCCGGTGTTAACGCCATAAACCGGGTCTTCCCCGGCCGCAGCTTCGAGAATGCGATTGGCTGCAGCCTCCACCTTGGGTTTGCACCCGTCATCCAGCGATACCGCGGGCTGCGACCAATACACTTCAGACAAATCTGACAGCGTAACCTGACCGGGCACAAGCGACAGGGTCTTCATTACAAACCTCCGAAAATGCGGGTGTGCAGCGGGTTGAAGCCGATCCGATAGGACAGCTCGGCTGGGTGCGTGATGTCCCATACCGTCAGGTCCGCGCGTTTGCCTTCAGTTATTGTGCCAGTGTCGGTCAGGCCCGAGGCTTGCGCCGCATTGCGGGTCACGCCAGCCAATGCCTCCTCCGGCGTCAGGCGGAACAAGGTGCAAGCCATATTCATGGTCAGCAGAAGCGACGTCAGAGGGGACGAGCCGGGGTTGCAATCCGTCGCCAGCGCAATCGGCACCCCATACTGGCGCAGCAGTTCAACCGGCGGCGCCTGCGTTTCGTGCAGCGTATAGAACGCCCCCGGTAGCAGCACACCCACGGTTCCGGCCTGTGCCATGGCGGCCACGCCAGCCTGGTCCAGATATTCGATATGATCTGCCGACAACGCCCCGTACGAAGCCGCCAGGGTTGCCCCTCCGAGGTTCGAAAGCTGCTCTGCATGCAACTTGACGGGAAGGTTCAATTCTTTCGCCACATCGAAGACCTTAGCGATCTGAGACGGATCAAAGGCGATCCCCTCGCAAAAGCCATCAACGGCATCCACCAGCCCCTCTTCATGCGCCAAACGCAGAGTCGGGATGCAAACATCGCGAATGTAGGCATCGGCGCGCGCCTGAAACTCAGGCGGCACCGCATGGGCTCCTAGAAAACTTGTTTTCACTCGCACCGGGCGCACCTCGCCGATCCGGCGTGCGACGCGCAGCATCTTGAGCTCTGAGTCGGTGTCCAGTCCATAGCCCGACTTGACCTCGATGCACGACACGCCCTCGGCCAGCAGGGCGTCCACTCGCGTCAGGGCATCCTCTAACAGGGTCTCTTCGCTGGCCGAACGGGTCGCTGTGACAGTCGACAGAATCCCACCACCTGCGCGCGCGACCTCTTCATACGAGGCACCATTCAGGCGCATTTCGAACTCGACCGCCCTGTTGCCACCAAAGACGACATGGGTGTGGGCGTCGATTGGCGCCGGCGTTATCAGCCGGTCGCCATAGTCCACGGTCGGCCAGTCAGAATAGTCGGTTGGCAGCGCATTCCGTGGTCCAATCCAGGCAACTTTCTCGCCATCAACAGCAAGTGCTGCGTCCTGAACCATCCCATAGCGCTCGGCACCATCGTCCATGGTCGCCACCCGCGTGCTCAAAAGGACAGACTTTTTGGCCATATCGATTCTTTTGGGCTCCCTTTGTCGTTAGATTTTTCGTATACTTATAAAAGTTTAAAGTCTACACAAAATGGAAATACGATGCCCATCCATGCGAAAACCGCTTTATTAGGCTCTGATTGGGTCAGTAACTTGCGGGTAGAAATCGCGCACGGTCAGATCCAAAGCTTGGAATCACAAGCGACCGCGCGATCCGGAGACACACAGGTTGATGTCTTGCTGCCTGCCTTGGGAAACCTGCACAGCCACGCCTTTCAGCGCGCTATGGCCGGTATGACAGAAGTGCGTGCCGCCGGGCGCGAGAGCTTTTGGACCTGGCGCACCTTGATGTACCGGTTCCTGGATAGATTGACGCCGGATCACGTAGAGGCCATTGCCGCTTTGGTCTATCTGGAGATGCAAGAGGCCGGATATGCCTCGGTCGGTGAGTTTCACTATGTCCATCACCAGCCGGGCGGTGAGCGCTACGACCACGTGTCGGAACTGAGCCAGCGCATATTTGCCGCAGCCACCCAAACTGGAATCGGACTGACGCACCTTCCGGTTCTCTACACCTACGGCGGTGTCGAACAACAACCCTTGGCTGGCGGTCAGCTACGCTTTGGCAATTCTGTGGATCAGTTTCTGATTTTGGTCGACGAATGCCGCTTGGCCCTACCGCATGCGGATTCTGTGATCGGAATCGCCCCGCATTCTCTGCGGGCAACATCGCCTGCCGATTTGAGCAAGGTTCTGAATGCCACTTCTGATGGTCCCGTCCACATCCACATCGCCGAACAGCTGAAGGAAGTGGCCGATGTCGAGGCTGCGCTTGGACAGCGGCCGGTCGAGTGGCTGCTGGACCATGTCGACGTCGATGACCGGTGGTGCCTTATCCACGCAACTCATATGACAGATGCCGAAACACGCGCCGTTGCGCGTTCGGGCGCCGTTGCCGGGTTGTGCCCGATTACCGAGGCGAATTTGGGCGACGGTATTTTCAACGGGGCAGTTTATGTCAAAGAAGGTGGTCGCTTTGGCGTGGGATCAGACTCTAACATAAGGATTTCTCTGCCTGAGGAACTGCGGACTTTGGAATATTCCCAACGCCTGCGGGACCATTCGCGGACGGTTTTGGTCAAAGACGAAGGCTCTGTCGGTCAGGCGTTGTATACAGGGGCCGCACAAGGGGGCGCGCAAACATTGGGACGAAATGCAGGGGAAATCACGGTCGGCAAGCTGGCCGACCTTGTTGCGATCGACCGATCTCATCCCACGATCTGCGCACTAACTGACGAACAGGTGCTGGACGGGCTGTGCTTTGCAGCGCCGGACGGGTTGGTGACGGATCTTTGGTCAGCGGGGCGTCATATGGTGCAGCAAGGCCGCCACATCGAACGGGATCGGATAATTCCAGCGTACCGGTCGGTGATTGCCGATCTTTTGGCAGACGTCTAAACGCACCTATTCAGGTAACCAGAGGCACCATGACCCAATCGAACGAAACTACCAGCTACAGGGACATCAAGGAAACCGTGCTGGCGCGCATTCGGTCGGGTGAGTGGCAGCCGGATTCGCTGCTGCCCAACGAACAGGATCTTGCAGTCGAATTCTCATGCACGCGGACGACTGTGAACCGTGCCTTGCGGGAGCTGGCCGATGAGGGGTTTCTGGAACGCCGACGCAAAGCCGGAACGCGGGTTCTAAGTGCGCCGCAAAGGCAGGCCCGTTTCACGATCCCCATGGTGCGGGACGAGGTTGAGGCGTTGGGCGGAATCTATCGCTATGCGCTGGTCTCGTCAGTTGCCGAGCGAGCGCCCGAATGGCTGTGCGCAAGACTGGCGCTGAAACCGAACCAACACGTGATGAATGTTCGCTGCATGCATTTTAACGGCAATACTCCGTTTCAATACGAAGACCGGTGGATCGTCATAGACTCGGTTCCGGAGGTGGTGAATGCGGACTTCGCCTCAATAGGCCCGAATGAATGGCTTATACAGACCGTTCCCTTCACCAATGTCGAGCTGAGTTTCCTGGCCAGTCGCGCCGATGACTCGGTGGCCGCATTCCTGGACCTGCCCATCGGCGAGCCGGTGTTCACGGGCGAACGGATCACATGGCTTGAGGGCGAGCCTGTCACCTTTGCAAAGATGTACTTCGCCGCCGGGTACCGGATGACCACTCAGTTCTGAGCTGACCGCGATTTCTGCTTTACCGTACCCCTAATCCACGCCAGATTCAGCGTATTCTGATCCTGCGCGAAGGAAATATGGGATGGGTAACCCACTCTATGATCGGTTGTTTGGCATCCATGCAGGCAAGGATACGCCTTTCCTTCTTCTGCCCGACGGCCAGACCATTACCCACGCGGCTTTTCTGGCCACGGCAGCCCGAATCGCTAACGCTTTGAATGGGTACGAGCTTGAGCCCGGAGACCGAGTTGCTGTTCAGGTGGAAAAGTCACCAGAAGCGCTGGCGCTCTACGCGGCTTGCGCCCAAACCGGGCTGATCTTTTTGCCGTTGAACACGGCCTACACATCCGGCGAGCTTTGCTATTTCATCGAAAACAGTGGGGCTGCGCTGGTGGTTTGCGATGCCGCCAAACAAGCGGAACTGAAGCCCATCGCCGAGGCGCAAAACGCAAGGTTAGAGACGCTCAACGCAGATGGGTCGGGCAGCTTGATGCGGCGGGCATTGGGTATGCTTCCTGCCTTCGAACCAGTCAAGCGAACCGAAGGTGATCTTGCCGCATTCCTCTACACCTCTGGCACGACCGGGCGCTCCAAAGGTGCGATGCTGACGCAAGCCAACCTGCTGTCCAATGCCGAGACGCTGGTGGACGAATGGCGGTTTACGCAGGATGATGTGCTGCTGCACGCCTTGCCGATCTTTCATACCCACGGGTTGTTTGTAGCGACAAACGTTATTCTGGCTTCGGGCGGTTCGATGATTTTTCTGCCGAAGTTTGATTTGGATGATGTCCTGCGCCTGATGCCCAATGCGACCTCGATAATGGGTGTGCCGACCTTCTATACCCGATTGCTGGCGGATGATCGGTTCACCGGTGATCTGGCGCAGCACATGCGGTTGTTCATCTCGGGTTCGGCCCCACTGCTGGCCGAGACGCATGAACGGTTCGAGGGCCGAACCGGACACCGCATCCTTGAACGCTATGGTATGACGGAAACCAATATGAACACCTCGAACCCTTATGACGGTGAACGTCGCGCAGGAACTGTCGGGTTCCCGCTGCCGGGTGTCGAACTAAAGGTAACCAACCCTGAAACCAGCGAGGCATTACCGCAAGGCGAGATAGGAATGATCGAAGTGCGCGGACCAAACGTCTTCGAAGGTTATTGGCAAATGCCCGAAAAAACCGCTGCGGAATTGCGCGAAGACGGGTTCTTTATCACCGGTGATCTCGGGCGCGTGGACGTGGATGGTTACGTACACATCGTGGGTCGCGGCAAGGACCTGATCATTTCGGGCGGGCTCAACATCTACCCCAAGGAGGTCGAACTGGTGCTGGACGACCAGCCCGGTGTACTGGAAAGCGCCGTGATTGGCGTACCACACGCTGACTTCGGCGAAACCGTTCTGGGTATTTTGGTTGCAGAACCGGGCCGGGCGCCTGACCTTGATGCCATTATGGCCAGCGTTCAGAACCAACTGGCGCGGTTCAAACACCCCAGCCAACTGATCGTGCTGAATGAGCTGCCCCGAAACACCATGGGGAAAGTGCAAAAGAACGCCTTGCGCGAGCTTTACAAAGATATGTTTACCGCGGATTAGGCTCTAACGGGACCCGGCCGGCGTCCGTCAGCAACCAGCACTGACGCCCTTCGAACACGGCTGCTGCCAGTGGTCGACCATAACCTGCCCCTGCGTCCAGATTGACACGATTGCCGCAATGCTCCGCCGCATCCACGGGTGTGTGCCCATGCACGATCAGCCAGGGGTAAGGGCGGGCATCGCGCAGGAATTCCTGGCGTATCCAAACTAGATCGTCTTCGGCTTGCCACTTTAACGGAAGGCCGGGTCGAATGCCTGCATGCACGAACAACAGCTCGTCTTCCTGATGATACAACGGCAAGTCATTCACAAAATCAATATGTTCCTGGGGCACGGCGGCCCTTGCCCTTTCATTTACCTGAAGAATCCGGTCTTTGTCGATCACCTCAACACCGTAAGATGCCAGCGTTTCCCGGCCACCCAAACGAGGGTCCAGCCAATTCAAAGTGCTTGGCAAACGACTATCTGCAATCTCGCAATGCTGAACAAAACGCGACATCATCCGATCGTGGTTGCCTTTGACCATGACCCAATTCCGCCCCGCCTTGCGCCCTTCGATCAGCAGATCCAGAACCTCGCGGCTGTTCGGGCCACGATCCACATAGTCCCCAAGAAAGACAACACGCGCATTCGGCCCGCCATCCGCCTGGATCCGGGATAGCGCGTTTTGCAGCATGCCCATTTGCCCATGGATATCGCCGACCGCGTAAATTGGGATGCTCAAAACGCTACCTCTTGAAATATGTCAGTCACTTTGTGCAACAACTCGGTTGCAGAAAAAAGACAATGCCCGCACATTTTTTGCACGGGCATCGCCAAGGTCACAATTTTCGGACAGAATCTTATGCTACATCAAATTCCAGCGGTTTGATCTGAGTGAATAGCCCCGTTTCCGCCAGTTTCGCCCGCGCTTCGGCCGGAACAGGTTCGTCCACGTACAGCAAAGCAATCGCTTCTCCGCCCGCTTCGGCACGGCCCAGCGTAAAGTTAGCGATGTTCACGTCGTTCTCGCCCATGGTCTGACCCAACGCGCCGATGATTCCCGGAACGTCTTCGTTGGTGGTATAGAGCATATGGGCACCGACCTCGGCGTCGATATTGATGCCTTTGATCTGGATAAAGCGCGGTTTGCCATCGCTGAAAACCGTACCCCCGATCGAGCGTTCGCGCTTGTCGGTTACCACAGTCACCTTGATGTAGCCGTCAAAGACACCGGTCTTGTCCTGATTGGTGGTCGATAGCTGAATCCCGCGCTCTTTCGCTACAACCGGGGCCGACACCATGTTCACTTCCGGGTTGAATTTTTTCATGATCCCGGCAACCACGGCGCAGTTCAGGGCAGCCAGGTTCATCTCAGCCGCGACACCGTCATACAGGATGTTAATTGCCTTAACCGGTTCATCGGTCATCTGACCAATGAAACTACCCAGATGACCGGCCAGCTTGATCCAAGGGCCCATGACCTTGGCCTCTTCGGCAGTGACGCTGGGCATGTTCAGCGCGTTTTCCACCGCGCCAGTCAGCAGATAGTTCGAGATCTGTTCGGCCACCTGCAGGGCAACATTTTCCTGCGCTTCGGTCGTTGCAGCACCAAGGTGCGGCGTGCAGACGACGTTCGGCAAGTTGAACAGCGGGTTGTCCTTTGCCGGTTCTTCTTTGAACACATCAAACGCGGCCCCTGCCACATGGCCGGATTGCAGCATCTCGGCCAGCGCCTCTTCGTCGACCAGACCACCACGGGCGCAGTTGACGATGCGTACGCCGGGCTTGGTCTTGGCCAGGTTTTCACGGCTCAGGATATTGCGCGTCTGGTTGGTCAGCGGCACGTGCAGTGTGATGAAATCGGCGCGGGCCAGCAATTCGTCCAGCTCGACCTTTTCGACGCCCATCTTGGCGGCTTTCTCTTCGCCAAGAAAGGGATCGTAGGCGACGACCTTCATTTTCAGGCCCAGCGCGCGTTCACAGACAATACCGCCAATGTTGCCCGCGCCAATAACGCCGAGGGTCTTATTGGTTAGCTCGATGCCCATGAATTTGGACTTTTCCCATTTGCCTGCATGGGTCGAAGTGCTGGCCTCGGGGATTTGACGCGCGACGGCGAACATCATCGCAATTGCGTGTTCAGCGGTGGTGATCATGTTGCCAAACGGCGTGTTCATGACGATCACACCTTTTTTCGACGCGGCATCCTTGTCGACATTGTCGGTGCCGATACCAGCGCGACCGATCACTTTTAGATTGTCGGCTTTTTCCAGCAAGGTCGGCGTAACCTTGGTGGCCGAACGGATGGCGAGACCATCATACTGGCCAATCAACTCGGCCAGCTTGTCCTTATCCTTGCCCAGATCAGGCATGAAATCCACGTCGATGCCGCGGTCGCGGAAGATCTGCACGGCGGTTTCGCTGAGTTTGTCGGATACGAGTACTTTGGGGGCCATGTTTGTGGTCCTTGAATGTCATGAAAAATCCGGGCCTGAGACGGCCCGGTAAAAAGGGTCAGGCGGCTTCTGTCTGCGTCGCGATCTCGGCCTCAAAGGCCCATGCCAGCCAGGGCAACATCGCCTCGATATCCGAGGTTTCAACCGTGCCACCGCACCAGATGCGCAGGCCTGCGGGTGCGTCTCGGTAGGCGCCGATATCCAATGCGATATTCTCGGCCTCAAGCCGCTTGGCCACAGCTTTGGCGAATGTCGCACCGTCCTGAATGCGTGTGTCGGTGAACTTTAGGCAGACCGAAGTGTTCGACTGTGTCGCCGCATCCTCTGCCAGATTGGCGATCCAGTCGTTTTGGTCGCAGAATGCGTGAACCGCACCGACATTGGCATTCGCACGGGCGATCAGGCCCTGCAAACCACCAACCGAGCGCGCCCAGTCCAATGCGAACAAGTAATCTTCGACCGCCAGCATCGAGGGCGTGTTGATCGTTGCACCGGTAAATATACCGTCGATCAGCTTGCCGCCCTTGGTCAGGCGGAAAATCTTGGGCAGGGGCCATGCGGGGGTGTAGCTTTCCAGCCGCTCCACTGCACGGGGGCTCAGGATCAACATCCCATGCGCCGCTTCACCGCCCAGCACTTTCTGCCAGCTAAACGTGGTCACATCCAGTTTGTCCCAAGGCAGATCCATCGCAAACGCAGCCGAGGTCGCGTCACAAATCGTCAGACCCTGACGGTCATCCGCGATCCAGTCGCCATTGGGAACCCGGACGCCCGAGGTAGTGCCGTTCCACGTAAAGACAACGTCATTGGCAAAATCAACCGAGGCCAGATCAACGAGCTGACCATAATCCGCCGTCTTCACCTCGGCGTCGATCTTCAGCTGCTTGATGACATCCGTCACCCAGCCGGAACCAAAGCTTTCCCAGGCCAACATCTCGACCTTGCGTTCGCCCAACAGCGACCACAGGGCCATCTCAACCGCGCCTGTGTCCGAGGCGGGAACGATGCCGATCTTGTAATCCGCCGGAATGCCCAGCACCTCACGCGTACCTTCGATCGCGGCCTTCAGCTTGTCCTTGCCGACAGCTGCACGGTGCGACCGGCCCAGTGCGGCATCGGCCAGTTTGGTCAGATCAAATGTGGGGGGTTTGGCGCAGGGGCCCGAGGAAAAACGCGGATTTGCCGGCCGCGTCGCCGGTTGTTTAATGCTCATGTGTATTACCCTTACAGATACACGCCCCTCGTTGGGGAGGGGTGTCCCACAGACAGAGCTATTGCCTCGAACGACGCCCAGCAAGCGGAAAAGACGCATCGGGTGCCAAAAACGACACCCGATTATGTGCGTATCTGGAACGCGGGTTTCCTATCGGCATCAAGACGAGAGGCGCACAGTCTCTCCGGTTTCCAATGCCTGTTGCGCCGCCAAACCGATGCGCACGGCCCAAAGGCCATCATTCAGGGTGACGTCAGGTTGTGCCTTTTCGCCTCGTAGAACAGCTAAGAACCCCTGATGTTGGTAGAAAGTTGAACCATTGTGGTCCCCAGCGGCCAATAGGCGCGGATCGACGGGGATCTCCTTGGTGACCGGACCTTTTGGGGCACGTGGGCTGACAATGATCTGCGGGACCGGCGGCGTGCCAAGATGTTCCGGCCAGAACCGCCCCGGCCCCGGCACCAACGCTTCGATTTTGGCGTCTGGCCCAACGGCCGAGATTTCCTCTTGATACCGTGATCCTTCGGCAAACATGCACAGCTCTAGCATCGCACGCGCGCCCGAGGCGAAGTCCACGATGACATAGCCATGGTCAAGGATATCGGGCGCTTCGCCCTCATAGGTCTCGTCCAGATGGTTGACCGCCTGCCCGCCGCTAGCTGTAACGCGAACCGGATCGGATTGCAGGATCAAACGCATCAGGTCGAAGAAATGGCAGCACTTCTCGACAAATGTTCCACCGGTATTCCGGTTGAACCGGTTCCAGTTCCCGACTTTTTCCAGAAACGGAAACCGATGCTCGCGGATCGACAGCATCTTAACGCCGCCCGTGGCCTCAGCCTCGGCAATCAGCGCGGCAATGGGCGGCATATAGCGGTATTCCATCGCAACCCAGATCGGGTGCGGATAATCACGCTGCAGCGCCTCAAGCCGCGCCGCATCCACCGGATCTGTGAAAAGAGGTTTCTCTACCAACAACGGCAACGGGCGCGTCCGGGCAATCTCTTCGATTTGATCCACATGCAGGTGGTTGGGGCTAACGATGACGACGCAGTCCAGATCGTCGACCGCAAGCAATTCTTCGACCGAAGACACCATCACCGCGTCAGGCGCAATCGCCTGCGCAGCCTTCGCCATCTCAGCGTCAGGCTCAAAGATCGCTGAAACGCGCGTGTCGTCCAGCAGGGCAATATTGTGCAGGTGTTCCTGCCCCATCATACCGCATCCGATCAGCCCGTAGTGAATGGTCCGGGTCATGCGCAGTTCCTTTTACTTCAGTCGTTGGACATAAGTGGCCCGATCCGGGTCGAACCATGTTTTTGAAAACTCAACCGGTTCGGGTTTTTCCGACCAGCTGAACCGCTCGATGTAGCCAACCGTTTCTCCGGCTGGCCTGGTGAAATCAGGGGGCGTCCAATCCGGCAACATCCCGAGGGAAACCCTGTCTTCCGCACGCGTGATCCAGAACCCCAACTGGTGCTGGTAGTACCGATAAAGCGAGTCGGACAGCAGCTGTCGATCAATCAAACCAGCGGACTCATCCAGCCAGATTTCTTCAACCGCGATAATTGTATCATTCAGGTAGCGCATTCGACGCACCCGCGATCCCATGTCCGAGGCACCAAATCGCGGCAAATCTGTGGGCTTTTTCAGATGGTCAACTGACAGGATATCCGCCCGCGGCAACCCACCGCCTTCAGGCAGCTCCAGTCGGAACATTGCATAGACGCTGTTTTGCGTTCCAGTCTCACGTACATAATTGCCCGATCCCTGAATACGCTCCAGCATCCCCTTTTTCTCAAGCTCAGCCAGCGATTTTCGCAGGGTCCCTACCGATACCTTCAGTTCCGCGGCAAGGTCCCGTTCGGGCGGCAAACGCTCACCATCAATCAGGCGACCTGCGGCGATGTCGCGGATCAAAAGCTCGGCAATCTGAACATAAACCGGCAGGGCGTTCGGGTTTCGGTTGGCAGAAGACATCTTTTGGCGCTTCACTCGGTCGCAGGAAAAATTGATACACCATTGATCTACATCAATGTGATTGCTACGCAAGAGGAAAGTCACAGCCACGTGGAGAGCGAATCAGATGACCATCGTCCCCATCACCTCACCCGATCTGAATGCGGCCGAGGTTTCGTGGTTCGCGGCGCTGTGTTCGGACGATTACCAGTTTCTTGGAATGCCCGATGGTGGCCTGCGATCCAGCTGGGATCACTGTTCAGGCATCGTGAAAGAGGCCGAGGCGCAAGGGTTTAGAAACATCCTCTGCCCGTCGTCCTATCAGGTGGGGCAAGACACACTTAGCTTTGTGGCAGGCTGCGCGCCGATCACCGACAAAATCAACATGCTGGCTGCGGTGCGCTGCGGCGAAATGCAGCCCATTATGCTGGCCCGCACCATCGCAACGCTGGATCACATGCTGCAGGGGCGTTTGACGGTCAACATCATCTCATCCGATTTCCCTGGAGAGAAAGCCGACAGCGCCTATCGTTATCAGCGTTCTCGCGAAGTGGTCGAGATCCTGAAACAGGCGTGGACGCAGGATGAGATCAATCATGCGGGCGAGGTCTATAGCTTCTCGGGCCTGACGACCGACCCGGCGAAGCCATATCAAACCGGCGGGCCGCTACTGTATTTCGGGGGCTACTCCCCATCCGCTCTGGAACTGTGCGGTGAACATTGCGACGTCTACCTGATGTGGCCCGAAACCAAAGATCAACTGGCCGAACGGATGAAAGCCGTCCACGCGGTTGCCGAGAACTACAACCGCACACTGGATTACGGCCTGCGCGTGCACATGATTGTCCGCGATACCGAGGCCGAAGCGCAGGAATACGCCGACTACATCGTATCGAAACTGGATGACGAATACGGTCGCGCCATCCGTGAGCGTGCTTTGGATTCGACATCACTGGGCGTCGCGCATCAGGCCAAGAACCGCGATCTGGCGGATGAGTATGGCTATGTCGAACCCGGCCTTTGGACCGGCGTTGGCCGCGCGCGGTCTGGGTGCGGTGCAGCACTGGTCGGATCGACCGATCAGGTCATGTCCAAGATCGAAGAGTATCAGAAGATGGGCATCCGCGCCTTCATCTTCTCGGGATACCCACACATGGACGAAGCTCGCCATTTTGGCAGCCGTGTTATGCCTAATCTGAAAACCTGCTCCCTTCCCGAAGCCTACGGAAGGGTCCCTGCAAATACCCCGGCCACACCGCTGGGCAACGGAGTTCGTCGCTGATGCAACGTGTGAAACTATCTGACACGCTGGATATGAGCCGCCTTGTCTATGGCATGTGGCGACTGGGCGACGACGACGACACTTCGACGGGTCATGTCGAGGCCAAGATTCAGGCCTGTCTGGATCAGGGCATCACCACCTTCGATCAGGCCGATATCTATGGCGGCTACGCGGCCGAGGCTGTTCTGGGCAACGCCTTACGCGCAAATCCAGGCCTACGCCAGCGGATGGAAATCGTCACCAAATGTGACATCGTCGCGCCGATGGGTCGGTATGCGGACGCCAAGTGCAAATACTATGACACCTCGCGCGCGCATATCCTGAAATCGGTTGAGACATCGCTGTCCGAAATGGCCATCGATCATATCGACCTGCTGCTGATTCACCGCCCAGATCCATTCATGGATCATCACGAAACAGGTGCCGCGCTGGACGAAGTTGTCGCCAGTGGCAAGGTCGGCGCGGTTGGCGTGTCCAATTTCCGCCCATGGGACTGGAGCCTTCTGCAATCGGCGATGAACACCCAATTGGTGACCAACCAAATCGAGATTTCTCTGGGCGAAATCGGCCCCTTCACCAACGGTGATCTGGCGTTTCATCAGCAGCATGGCCAGCCGGTGATGGCGTGGTCACCCTTGGGTGGCGGGTTGCTGATGGCTGGAAACCCTCCGGTCGGGGTTGTAGCGGACGAAGTCGCCGAGGAATTCGGCGTGGATCGCGCCGCCGTGGCGGTGGCGTTTCTTCTGGCCCACCCTGCAGGCATTCTTCCGGTCTTGGGCACCAACAATCTTGACCGGATCAAGCGCATCTCTGACGCACTGAAAGTCAATCTGGATCGCGAGAGCTGGTACCGCCTGTATGAGGCGGCACTGGGGCATGAGGTACCATGATGAACGCAATCTCAAAGGACATGACCCGCACATTCGTTCCCCACAGGGACGACACCCGAACCTTGCGCGACGCTTTTGGTCGTTTTGCCACCGGTGTCACCGTGGTCACCTGTGACAGCACAGACGGGCCGGTCTGCATCACCGCCAACAGCTTTTCGTCCCTTTCGCTGGACCCACCACTTGTCATGTGGGCAGGCGATCGCAACTCGCGCCGGTTCCGTTATTTCCAAGAAGCACGGCATTTCAGTGTTCACGTCCTTTCAGCAGAACAGGCCGAGCTTTGCTTTGGATGTTCGAAAGACGCGTTTGCGCTTCAGGATATCGACCACGAGCGCTGTGAAAACGGAACCCCGCTGCTGCCCGATTGCCTGGCCCGTTTCGAATGTGAGCAACACGCTTATCACGACGCTGGCGACCACGTTATCGTTATTGGAAAGGTCCTGCGTGCCAGTATGGCGGACGGAGACGCATTGACCTTCTACGCCGGAAAGCTCGGCCAATTCGCGCACCAGTAAGCGCGGAATAACTGTCGCGGTGAAAGCCCGCGGCTGAAAAGGGAGGATCCGCATGGGCGGATTGACGTCGGTGCTTGCGCCGATCGCGTTTGTTAATGAAACCGTGCTGCGATTGGGCCGCGCGGTTGGTGTCGTTGCGATTGCGCTTATGGTAACCGCGATCCTGATTCAGGTGTTTTTCAGATACGTTCTGGGCAACGCGCTGCCTTGGCCGGATGAGGCCGCTCGGTTCTGCATGCTATGGATGACCGGCCTGATGGCCCCCACGGCATTTCGGCGCGGCGGGTTTGTCGCTATCGACATGGTGCCCCTGATGCTGCCGCGAGGGGTTGGGCAAACCCTGAACATCCTGCTGCTGCTGGTTTCGCTGGCCGTTTTGCTGGTGGCCGTCAAAATCGGCTGGTCCGAGGTCACCGGGTTTGGCGGCAAGTTCGCCACCGCTGCGTTGTATCTGCCAACGTCCTTTGGGTTTGACGAGTGGTACCGCATTCCGCGCAGCTGGATGATGGCCTCACTGTTGGTTGGGGTCATCCTGCTGATTTCAGTCAATATCGAGCTGATCTTGCGCGCCGTCGTGACCCTGTTGGGCGGCGGTCATCTGCTGCCAGACATTGCCGATGCACCTGTGGGGGCCGAATAGATGCTGATATGGTTCCTGCCCACATTTCTGGTGTTTCTACTGATCGGTCTGCCGGTCTTTTTCGCATTGCTGGCCGCGCCCGGCATTCTGCTTTGGCTGAACGGTCAAACAGCCGACATCACGCTGCTGTATCGCAATGTCTACAACGGCATGGACAGCTTTCCGCTGATGGCGATCCCCTTCTTCATGCTGGCCGGAGAGTTGATGAACCGCGGCGGCATCACAATCCGTCTGGTTGAGTTCAGCCAAGCCCTGATGGGCCATTTTCGGGGCGGTCTGGCGCATGTAAATGTGCTGAGTTCGATCCTGTTTGCCGGGCTGTCAGGCTCAGCCGTGGCCGATACGTCGGCGCTGGGTTCAATGCTGATCCCAGCGATGGAAAAACAGGGCTATACCCGCAAGTTCGCCGCCGCGATCACGGCGGCCAGTTCGGTGATCGGCCCGATCATCCCGCCCTCGGGTATTATGATCATCTATGCCTATGTCATGGGTGAAAGCGTTGCCGCTCTGTTTCTGGCCGGCATCGTGCCCGGCGTGATGGTCGGCGTCGGCCTGATGCTGATGATCAAGGTTATGGCTGACAAGTACGACTTTCCCGTCGCCAGCCGGAAATACACGTGGGGCGAGCGCCGACAGGCCAGCCTCAAAGCGTTCTTCCCACTGCTGACGCCTGTCATCATTCTGGGCGGTATTCTGGGTGGTATCTTCACCCCAACCGAGGCCGCGGCGGTCGCCGTCGGCTATGCGTTCCTCATCGGCTTTTTTGTCCTGCGCACGCTGACGCTGAAAGAGGTGCCTGAAATTCTCAGCAATGCGGGTCTGACCTCGGCCGTCGTTTTGTTGCTGGTCGGCGCGGCGATGGCCTTCAAAACCGTGGTCAGTCTCAGCCATGCGCCCGAACAACTGGCCGAGTTGATCCTCAGCCTGTCAGAAAACCCGCTGATCCTGCTGTTCCTGATCAACCTGCTGCTGTTTGTCGTTGGCATGTTCCTGGACGCAGGTCCCGCGATCATCATCCTTGGCCCGATCCTTGCGCCGATCTTTACCAGCCTAGGCGTCGATCCGATCCACTTTGCCATCATCATGAGCGTCAACCTGACCGTTGGCCTCGCCACGCCGCCAATGGGGCTGGTCCTATTCGTTGCTGCCGCTGTGTCGCGCGAAAAGGTCGAGACAATCGCAAAAGCGATCCTGCCGTTTCTGGCCGTCGAAATCATAGTGATCTTCCTGATCACCTATATCCCCGCACTATCCATGACGATCCCGCGCATAACGGGATTTGCAAACTGACTGAGTATCACAGGGAGGAAACGCATGCTCGGAAGATTTATCAAAACAGCAGCCTTAGCGGCATCGCTGGTTGCCGCATCGGCCATCGCGGCCACGGCAGCCGACTACACGCTGCGCGCCACTGCCAATTCGAATGAAAACGATGAGGACTATGACGGTCTGATCGTCTTCAAGAACTATGTCGAAGCGGCCTCAAACGGCGCGATCGAGGTCGAGCTGTTCATCGGAACGCAACTCTGTTCAAACGGGGCGGAATGTCTGCAGGGTGTAGCTGATGGCACCATCGACATCTACATCTCTACCTCAGGCGGCGCGTCGGGCATCTTCCCATATGTGCAGGTTCTCGACCTGCCCTACCTGATGGCGGATGATCGCGTGGCCGAGCGTGTTCTGTCCGGTGACTTCACCCGCACGATGCGCGAAATGGCGCTGGAGGATTCCGGCGGTGCGATCCGCCTGATGACCATCGGCAATACCGGTGGCTGGCGGAACTTCGCGAACACGCAACGCCGGATCGCAGAACCTGCCGACATGGAAGGCCTGAAAATCCGCACCGTGGTCGCCGACCTACCACAGGAACTGGTCAAGGCTCTGGGCGCGTCACCCACCCCGATCCCGTGGCCGGAACTGTTCACCAGTTTCCAGACTGGCGTTGTTGAGGGATCCAAGAACGGCATCACCGACATCATGGGCATGAAGTTCCCGGATGCGGGCCTGCAATACGTCACGCTGGACGGCCACGCCTACATGGGTGCACTGTGGTGGATGAATAATGCCAAGTTCCAGGAGATGCCCGAAGAACTGCGCCGTGTTGTGGTGGATGGGTTCTATGCCCTGCAGCAAGCGACCTTTGCATCGCCCAAGCGCAAGTCGATCCAGGCCTATGAAGATTTCGTCGCAGGTGGTGGTGATCTGTACGTTCCAACTCCCGAACAGAAAGCCGCGTTCAAAGACGCAGCAACACCGGTTTACGAGTGGTTCCAGTCCAACGTGGCCCGTGGGGATGAGATCTTTGCCGCGCTGACCGAGGCCGTGTCCATCGCCGAAGGCGAGATCAATGCGTCGCGCGATGCGGACCTGAATTAATCGATTGTGGGTCGGGCCTTATGGCCCGGCCCTTTTACCGAAACGGGTACATCCACCCTTTGTAGTCGTTGACCAGAACATGCGCTTTTTCGATCTGCTCCTGCGACATTTTCTTGACTACTTCCTCAAGGCTGATTGCCGCATCGGGATCGCCGCCAATGGCGCTGAGCGTGTACCACATGTAAGCCCGCACCAAATCAGGCGCGGGCATGCCAAGGCCCAACTCATAGTACCAGCCAACGCCGGACTGCGCCCCCGGATGCCCTTTCATCGAGGCGCGCAAATACCATTCAAACGCCCTTTCATAGTCTTGCTCGACGCCCAGCCCAAGGCCGTACATCACGCCAATCAGTTCCTCTGCCTCGGCATTGCCCGATCGGGCAGCGGGCATCAGTTCCTCGCGCGCGGCCTCGAACGCGCCGGCCTCCATCATGTCACGGGCCTGCTCCAGTTCGGCCAGCGCCGGGGTCGCAAGACAGCAAAGGGCAAATACAAACTGGCGCATGGGGCTGTTTTCCTTTTCGTCGGTGCGGCGGCAGCGCAGGAATTACCGCGCCCGCTGACGGATAATGACTTCATCGCCTTTGATATGGAACAGGCCGCCATCGGTCATCAACTGTTTTACGATCCGATCCTGTCCGGCAATCAGAACATCACCTGCGCCCATTGCCATCACCCGGATTTCGGCACGTCCGACGGGCTATCGCTAGGTATTGGCGAGGGTGGTCAGGGGCTCGGCCCAGACCGAACCCCTGGAACCGGAGCGGAAAAAATCCGCAAACGTATTCCGCGCAATTCGCCGGGTCTATGGAACCTTGGGGCAAAAAACATTCATACGGTATTCCACGATGGCCGCCTGAGTATTTCAGAGGTGTATGGCAACGGCTTCAACTCACCTGCGCAGGAATGGTTGCCTTACGGGTTGAATTCGCTGTTGGCCGCGCAAGCGCTGTTCCCACTGACCTCGCAATTCGAAATGGCCGGGAATGTCGCCGAAAACCAGGTCACGGGCGCGGTCCATGATCGCATCGACAAGGGTTGGCCGATTTTGGCAAAACGCGTCCGCACCGATCCGCGCTATGGCCCGGCAATGGTCGCCGCGTTTGACGAGGTCGAGACGACCGAAGACATCTCGATCACACAAATCGCCAACGCGCTGGCGGCGTTCATGGCCACCGAATGGCGCAGCACCGACAGCCCATTTGATCGGTATCTGGCCGGAGACGCAAATGCCCTGTCGCCGACCCAACTGATCGGAATGAACCTTTTCTACGGAAAGGCGCAGTGCTCTGACTGCCATTCCGGCCCGCTGATGTCCGATCAGAAATTCCACGCTTTGGCCCTACCCCCATTTGGTCCCGGTCGTACCCGGCAGTGGGATCCCTATGTTCGCGACGTGGGCCGGATGGGCGAAAGTGACCGGCTTGAGGATGCCTATCGCTTCCGTACTCCGATGCTGCGCAACGTGGCCTTGACCGCACCTTACGGCCATAACGGCGCCTTTCCTGACCTTGAAAGCATGATCCGCCATCATTTGGACCCTGTGTCCAGTTTCGCAAACTGGACACCCGAGACTGCGGCACTGCCCCACGTACCATGGCTACAAAAGGCAGATTTTGTTGTTTGGCACGACCGGTTTGAAATGCAGCGTGTACGCAGCAGAATTGACATTACGCCGCTGGAATTTTCTGAAGATGAGATCAACAGCCTCGTCGAGTTTCTGCACGCCCTGACCGGGACCAGCGTGGACACGCCACCCTTTGGCGTACCCGTTGACTTCGCACCCTAAGAAAAACCCCCGCTTTTCAACGGGGGCTTTGATTTTACTCAGCGGCTTCTTCGTAAGCGTCCATTGGGGGGCATGTGCAGATTAGGTTTCTGTCGCCATATGCGTTGTCGACGCGGTTTACGGGGGACCAGTATTTGTCGACGCCCATGGAGCCTGGGGGG
>NZ_OMPH01000007.1:0-62076 GCF_900312795.1 Ruegeria sp. AU67 | reverse complement strand
ACACTCCGTTCTTCGCGAACTACCGTCCGCAGTTTTACTTCCGTACAACTGACGTGACCGGCACTGTGACCCTGGCAGCTGGCACCGAGATGGTTATGCCCGGCGACAACGTGTCGTTCGAGGTTGAACTGATCGCACCGATCGCGATGGAAAATGGCCTGCGTTTCGCCATCCGCGAAGGCGGCCGCACCGTCGGCGCCGGCGTCGTGTCGAAAATCGTCGAGTAAGCGCTCGCGCGATATCCAACGAAAAGGGCGTCCCTCGGGACGCCCTTTTTTGTTTGCATTCCTGCTATGGTCATAACGCGTTGCGCGGACAGGAATTAATCGTAGGCCGCGTCGACGATGAATTCCACCTTCAGCTCGGCGCGCGCCAATTTGGCTTCGCCGCAAGCCCGCGCAGGGGCATGGCCCTTTGGAACCCAGGCATTCCAGACCTCGTTCAATCCGGCAAAATCCTTCATGTCCGCCAGCCAGATTGTCACGCGCAGCATCTTTTTGCGCGATGAGCCAGCCTGTTCGAGAAGGGCGTCAATCTTTTCGAGGCAAATCCGGACCTGTTCCTGAATTGTCTCGCCCTCGGCGACTTGCCCGGTCAGATAGGCCACGCCGTTGTATTTCACGATTTTTGAGGACCGTTCGCCGGTGTCGATGCGTTCAATCATGGAGTCATTCTCGTTTTTTGGTGTTTTGCACGGTCGTTCATGGTCACAGAACGTCAGGCTTGGCAAACGCAATTCGTTGGATTGGGATTCAGACAAGCTTAATACTTGGGAACAAACGTGATCCGGAAGCGCGATCTATGAAAGCGAACGTGCTGTTGGCGTCACCTCAAAATCATCCAGAAAAGCGGTGTTGCCGACCGATGGGGGTGATCGCTTTTTAACTGGGATGAAAAACCACTTGTTGGGGAACAGTAAAATTCGTTCCGCCCCGGGGTGACCTTAATTATCGTACACAAATCCATAAACAAAATTTCGTTCTGTCCTAAAAACCATCCGGCGTGCAGAATGCAACCAATCGCAGCGTGATTAGGGAGTTTCGCCGTGAAAACAGTAGCCGTTCTAATTGGCCTACTTGTGGGTAGTACCGCTGCGGTTTGGGCCAGCGAAGATGGTAAAACGTGGGACGCCTCAGACGAGGCGAAGCAATTTGTTCAAGATACAATCGTTCTGGGAATGCTCGCCAGCCCTTACGGCACGGGATGGACGGAATACGAGCAATTGCACCTCTATTTCGATCGTGCGCGCGAAAGCGGCATTACAGGTCATGAGATGACCCTTGCCGCAGCGGATATGTCATTTGAGACGTTACTAGAGCAGCACTATCATTTTCGTGCGGCTATGGCCGAGCAACCAGAAAATTTTCTGATCGTGCACGAGACGCGGGATATCGAGGCTGCTCACGTGCAGGGCAAGACCGCCGTCATTTGGAACAGTCAGACTGTCACGATCCTGAACGGTGATCTAAAGAAGATGGCGTTGCTCAAGGACATGGGAATCAAAAGCATGATCTTGGCTTATAACGACGTTTTTCGGACAGGGTCCGGCCAGTTGGCAGCCTATAACGGCAATGACATCGGGCTGACTTCTTGGGGTAAATCAGTCATCGACGAGATGGTCCGTTTCGGAATTCTTCTGGATCTAAGCCACACAGGCTCTCGGACGGCCAATGACGCGATGGACTATATGGAAAGCACTTATCCCGGTTGTTCCTTTCGTTTACACGCATTCCGTGCCAGCGGGTTTGTACAAGAGCGAACCGAATGCGACTCCGCGTGGTTGTTATCGAGCCATTCCCGACGATGAAGCCGTCAGGGCCGCCGAGGCGGGTGGTTATGTCTCTCCGACGTTCACCGAGTGGATGATGGACGGTGTTTGGCCAGACGATATTTCGCCAAAGCAGGCGGCCGATATGATCGATTATTACGTAGAGCTGGTCGGGGTTGATCATGTGGGTATTGCGACCGACGACATGTTCTCGACTGAACTTGTTGTTGAGTTCGCGACGGCAAATGCAAGCATGTATGACGATGGCGGCTACATGATTAATGCGTTCAACAAAGGTGCCACAGGCAATGGAGAGCTGGCTAAGATCCTGGCCGCGATCACGGATAACCTATGGGCGCGTGGATACACCAATGAAGACCTGGCCAAGATCTATGGAGGTAACAAGATGCGCGTTTACGCTCAGGTCTGGGAAGGAAAACCGCCGCAGCAGTTTCTGGAGGAATACCCGGAACGTTTGCGCATGCGCCAAGAATTCATGCAGCGCTTTCCGACCCATTGAGGCGTGAGGTATTTTTTCTGGGTCAGGGAAAACGATATTAAGATTTGGTAATTGAAATTTCCGCAGCAAAGAGGTCGTGGAATGAATAATTTGTCGCTCTCATTATCTGTTACAGCATTGGCGGTTTGCTCGGTCAGCCCCGCGTTTCCTCAGCAACCCGCAGATACGATTTATTCGGGTGGTCCGATTCTAACGATAAACGACGATCAACCACTGCTCAGGCCGTCGCGGTCAAGGACTGTCGCATACTAGCTGTGGGTAGCTTGGCTGATGTCGCCAGCTTGCAGGGCGAAGAAACCGTGGCATTTGATTTGGCCGGACGTGCAATGTTGCCGGGGTTCGTAGACAGCCACGGACACGTGGTGATGGGTGGCCTTCAAGCCCTTTCGGCCAATCTACTGGCTCCCCCGGATGGGGGGATAACTGATATCGCCAGTTTGCAGGCCACGCTTTCAGAATGGGTTGAGGACAACGCCGAAGTTGTTGATCAGGTGAAACTGATTATCGGATTCGGATACGACAACGCACAATTGCAGGAATTGCGTCATCCAACACGGGACGAGCTGGATGCAGTTTCCACGGACCTGCCTATCGTCATCGTTCATCAATCCGGCCATTTGGGCGTAGCAAATTCCAAAGCTTTGGAAATTGCAGGAATCACCGCTAGTTCCGAAGCGCCTCCTGGTGGTGTGATCCAGCGTGACGACACCGGGAAACCCAATGGGGTTCTGGAGGAGTACGCCTTCTTTGCAGTGTTAGTGCCTATGCTCAGCAATCTGGGCGAAGAAGGGATGATCGCCTTTGCCCGCGCAGGAAGCAATCTGTGGGCCAAGTATGGCTACACTACTGGGCAAGAGGGGCAGTCATCCGGTGAGATCGTGCAGGCCCTGAAAAAGGTGGGGGCCGACGGTGGGTTACCTATCGACGTTGTTGCATTTCCGGATGTTTTGGAGGCGCGCGAATTCATCGGCGCTAATGTCTCGCGAGCCTATGAGGGTCGTGTTCGTGTGGGCGGTTGCAAGTTGACAATCGACGGATCGCCGCAAGGTTTCACGGCGCTCAGAGATCGTCCTTATTACGACCCGGTTGGGTCTTATCCGGCGGGATATGCCGGCTATACTGCGATTACGATGGATCAGCTTCAGGATGCTGTGAACTGGTGCTACGAAAACGGCTTTCAGATATTGGTCCATTCGAACGGAGAGGGCGCGTCGGATATGCTGATCGCCGCCCTTGAGGTCGCGCAGATGAAGTATGGCGACCCCGGTAACAGGCCCGTTCTGATCCATGGCCAGTTTCTGAGAGAGGATCAGGTCCAAAGCTATAAGCGGTTGGGTGTGTTCCCCTCAATTTTTCCGATGCACACGTTCTATTGGGGTGATTGGCACCGTGATCATACTGTGGGTCCGGTAAATGCCGAAAACATCTCGCCCTCGGGCTGGATCCGTCAAAGAGATATGATGTTTGGCGCACACCATGATGCGCCAGTAGCGCTGCCCGACAGCATGCGCGTTCTTGCGGCGACAGTGACGCGTAAAACCCGGTCAGGAGACATTCTGGGACCGCATCAGCGGGTGGATGTCATGACCGCGTTGAAGGCCATGACCATTTGGCCAGCGTGGCAGCATTTCGAAGAGGATACCAAAGGCTCAATCGAGGTCGGCAAGGTTGGGGACTTTGTGATCCTGTCCGATGACCCGACGGCCGTTGACCCCGAGGTGCTTGCCCAATTGCGAGTGCTTTCGACGATCAAAGATGATGTTGTCGTGTATGAGGCCAAGGAAGGGATCGAGGAGGGCAATCTGGACGCATCACCTTTCTCGAATGACCCGGTCTTAGCGCATCTTTTTTTGCATGCGATCTATCAGGGGATGCAGATCGAAGAGCCCTGGTTAACGGTAGGATCAAATACTTTGCCATAACACAGCCCTTTCGTAAGCATTCTGGAAGGACTGCGGCAGGGCTTCCTTAAGCACCTAGGTGAATTGTTTCGCCGCTTTAATTGAGGCAGTCTTTCTCTTTTCACAATTGCCAGTATTCTGGCGGCGGCGCATTGAGATGTTGGATAAGCTTGCTTGGGCCTATTTTGATCTTGATGATCTGAATCTGGTTGATGACGCATTTTGCCTAAATTCCGGCCTTGAATCCCGATGCCGAGCTTGGGCTGCAGACGCGCGCGTGGGTGCACTACAATCACGATGAGTATGCGGCTGCCACCATGTTGTCTAGGCAAGCCGTGTCGCGCAAGCCCAATGCAAGCAACATGGCCGGTCTGGTCGCCAGCGCGCCGGGCCGGAGATATGGATTTTGCCGATTTCGAAGAGATGGTGCAAACCGCTCTCGCTCTGAACCCTGAATACACTTGGGCGATGCGCGAGCTGGCCTGGATATTGGAGGATCATAACCGGCAGGACGAAGCGCTTAGCCTGTTCAGAGCTGCCAGCGAACTGGATCCATATGATCCATATGCGGAATACGGCGTCGCCTTTCTGTTGTCCGAGCAGAACGATTGGGAAGGCGCGTTTGACCACGTAAGTCGGGCATTGGAACTGAAGCCGGATTTCGTGACCGCATTATCGCGCCGGTCTCTTATCCTGCTGATGCTGGATCGGCCCAAACAGGCATTGAAAGATGCCGAAGCGGTGATTGAGGCCGAACCTGATGACACGGACGGCTACGTGCGAAAGGCGCAGGCGCTGTCAGACTTAGGACAAAGATCACAGGCGCATGAGGTGTTGGAGCTGGCGGAAAGCCGGGTGGGACCGGGTAGTTATCTGCTTTATTGGCGGGCCAGCCTGTTGGCGGACGACCTCGAGTATGAAGCCGCTCTTTTCCACATTCGACGCAGTGTCGCGCTTGAGGGTGCCGACCGCTTTGACCACCGCCTGCATGCGGATATCGCGTTAGGGCTGGGGTACACGGATGAAGCCCGTGATGCCATTGATCAGGCGCTTGGACTCTTTCCCGATGGAGAGTTTGAGCGGTATACGAATGCGCTGGTGCTGCTGGCCGAGGGGCGGTTCATGCAAGCGATCAAGATGCGTGCTCGGTACAAAAACCGTCAACCGGATGCGACAAGTGACGCGCAACGTTCGAACTAGCGCGTCACTTCGAATGCAGTGATATTTACGACGTCGCCGATTCCGCCGCGCTACGCACCGCTTTGATGTTTGCGCCGTAGACGTCCGGGTTATCGACCGAACCGCCCTTGAATACGGCTGAACCTGCGACCAGCACATCCGCACCAGCTGCGGCCACCAGCGGTGCCGTCTTGGGGTCGACGCCACCGTCAATCTCAATATGGATCGGACGGTCTCCGATCATCGACCGCAGTTTGCGAATCTTGTTGGTCATGTCGATGAATTTCTGGCCGCCAAAACCGGGGTTCACTGTCATGACGCAAACCAGATCGGTCAGGTCCAGCAAGTGTTCAACCGCGCCGGCCGGGGTGCCGGGGTTCAACGCAACGCCCGCCTTCATGCCAGCGGCGCGAATCGCCTGCAAAGTACGGTGGGTATGGGCCCCGGCCTCGACATGTGCAGTCAGGATATCGGCGCCTGCATCCGCGTAGGCCTGAATGTAGGGATCAACCGGCGTGATCATCAGATGCACGTCCATGACCGTTTTGACATGGGGGCGGAACGCTTTGACGGCGGGCGGGCCAAAGGTCAAGTTGGGCACGAAATGGCCGTCCATGACGTCGATATGGACCCAATCCGCCCCCTGGGCTTCGATGGCCTGAATCTCGGCACCGAAATTGGCGAAATCTGCGGACAGGATCGACGGGGCGATCTTGATGCTGCGGTCAAAGCTCATGAATGGCCTCATATGGATAGCGTGTTGGCACAGCGTATAGCGGCGATATGCGCCAATGGGTAGGCCCTCAGTGCGGAAGGACGCAGGCTAAGCTCTGCTGATGAACTGTTGCCCGCATTGGAAGCGGCAATCGTCAGTGGCAAACTAACTGTCCTCGACATCCAAATGATCAACAACCCTACACCTACGACCGGATATTGGAACATCCTGGACTTATACTCACTTGACAAAGAGGTTTCGCACGTCGCGGCCAACGATTCTGAGCACGGCTAGCCGCGCTCAGAATCGTTGGCCGTCAATAAGTCTGTTTATGATCGAATAAACTGTTGCGTTATGGCGGGGAAACGATGCTCGTCTCTAATTCTGCGCAATGTGCAGCAAACCAACAAAGGTCTGCTGTGCGGCGTTGCTAAACTGTCAAACGCCAGCATTTATGGGTCCAATTAGGGCAGCTTGATAAGATAGTGTTTTGGGCTGATCGTAGCGGCTGAAGAGTGGGCGATGAAAAAGACAACTGGAACCCGAAAGAGCCCAGGTGAGAACAACTTCAAAAATTTGATCTCACATCTCGATTCCGACATACCGTTCAAAGAACGCCCCTTCTTCGTCCATCAATAGGTCGCGTGCCAAGTTGGTCTCCATCAATGAAAACAGCTTGAAAGATGTCCTTCGGCAAATTTGAATCTCTTTTGTCACTACGTCTTGGAGAATGCGCACGGCCCCCCAGTTATTCACCAAGTGTTAATCTTCTAAAAGTTCCCGAATATTGGCATCTAACTGCGCCGTGAAACCTTTGTCATTGCCTGGGTTGGCAGCGCAATGGCCCCAAGGGGAAATGTAAGGGCGGAAGATGGCGCGAGGTATGTGGCGGACCTCAATTTCATTGTCCTCGGGAGGGAAATAGAGATCCTGAGTACAAGGCATCAGAATGGCACGAGCCTTGATGGCACCTAGCGCCAGTTTGTAATCCCCATTGTAAAGCGGCCCGGCTGAGATGTCGCCTGCCTGCCAAGTGGCAAGCTTGGCCAGCAAATTGTTGGCATCCCAGCCCTGCACATGGTCTTGCTCCCAATCCTGCATCAGCTCTTCTATCGATTGGAATCCCAGCTGCCGATATAGCCCCTCGCGATAGAAGGTCTGAGAGAAAGCCCAGCCTGCGTAAACCCGGCCAAAGGCTCTAAGCCCGGCCTCGGGTGGGCTGTCATAGTTACCGCCGTTCCAATTCTGATCCGCACAAAGGGCGGCCTTGACCCCTTCGAGGAAGGCAAAATTATGCGGTGAGGTCTTGGCCGAGGCGCAGAAAGGCAGGATCGCCTGGACCATGTCCGGGTATTGCGCCGCCCACTGGTAGGATTGGCAGCCCGCCATTGACCAGCCAGCGACTAGGGCGATTTTCTCGATTCCCAGGTGATCATGGATCAACCGATGCTGGGCAGCGATGTTGTCCCACATCTGCACCAGCGGAAATCGCGGGCCGTCCTGCGGCGCAGGCGTATTCGATGGCGACGATGAGCGACCATTACCGAACAGGTTCGGGCTGACGATAAAATGGCGGCTTGGATCAATCGCGCGACCCGGGCCAAAGAACCCCTCGTTACGGGAATTTGTGCCTGTGTAAAAGGTGGGCAGAACGATGACGTTGTCACGGGCGGCCGACATTGCACCGTAGGTTTGATAGGCAAGCTTGGCATCCTTCAATACCTTGCCCGACAAAAGCGGAAAGTCGCCCAGTTCGTAAATCTCAAAATCCGGCACCACCTGTTCCTTTCCTGTCTTAGTAGAGCCGCAGATATTCCTGCACTTCCCAATCGGTGACCGATTGGTGATACCGCTCCCACTCATCGTTTTTGTATTCGAGATAGGAATTACGCATCACCGGGCCCATCACATGTTCCGCCATGGCATCGCCACGCAAAGCCTCAATCGCGTTATAGAGTGTTCGCGGCAATCGGCGGATTCCGAGCTCGGCAAGTTCAGCTTCGGTCTTAGAATAGAGATCAAAATCCGTTGGTTCGCCCGGGTCGGTCTTTTCTTTGATGCCCTTAACACTACAGCTCAGATGCATCGCCATTGCCAGATAGACATTCATGGTCATGTCGCAGGCACGGTTTTCGATGCAGTGACGGCTTTGCGGCAGGCGGAACTGGGCCGAGCGATTGTTGAAGCCATATGTGATATTGGTCGGAGCCCAGGTGACTGTGCCGCCTTCAAAACCGCCAACGCGCGGCACCAACCCGTTATAGGAATTCACTGTCGGACAGGTGATTGCGGTGATGGCTTCGGCGTGCTGCATCAATCCGCCCACTGCCCAGCGGCTCTCGTCGCTCCAGTTGCCATCGGGTGTCTCAAAAATGTTTTCGCCGGGGCGACTTTCATGCTGCATCGACATGTTGATATGCGCCCCGGACCGCCAGTCCCCCACAGTTGGTTTGGGCATGAAGGTCACAAACAGCCCATGCTGCTTGGCCACCTCTTTCAACGTGATGCGCAGAAAAGCCAACCGGTCGGACATTTCCAGGAGGTTGGTGTAGTGGAAATCAAGCTCAAACTGGGAATACGCCCCCTCGGCCACCACGTCATGCAGGTTCCAGCCTAATCCTTCGATGATGTCGATCAGGGTTTTTAGGAATGGCATCGAGTCGATGGAATACTCAACATCATAGCCAAATGCCTGACGACGCGGACGAAGCCCATCTGCAGGGTCATCGTCAAATGCCTTTACCGGCTGCCCGGCGTCGTCATATTTCATCACGATAAACTCGGGTTCTACCCCGGCGTAACCAGTGTACCCTTCCAGCGCGGCCTCGTGCATGGCGCGTTTCAGGGCCTGACGCGGACAAACGTTGTAAGGAGCGTCTTCCCAGTAGAGATCCGAGAAGATGATCGCCATCGATGTGTCCCATGGACAGACATAGACGGCATCGAGATCCGGAACCACCACCTGATCGCTGTCGGCGGGGCTTAGCTCGGGCACGTACGAAATCGAATGCACCGCGAATTGCGGGCCTTTTCCAAGGCATAGCGGTTCAAAATCACTCATCGGTACGGGTTTTGTTTTTGGAATACCGTGCAGGTCAATCCAGGCGGCCATCACGTATTTGACGCCAGCCTCCTCCAGACGTTGCCGTACCTCTGCGATACGCGGGCGGTTACGCTCGACAGCGTCGTGGAAAGTCTCGTAGTAGATGCGGGTGCTGGCATTATCCTTGGGCATTCGGCGTCCTCCCATCGAATGGCAATCAGATTTGGTTCACCGAGGGTGATCCCTCAGTGTTGGTGTTGGTTACGGTTGTTCTGTCGCTCAGCGGTTAAAATGTTCAGCCGGGGACAAAATCGTCAGGGTCGATGCCCGGAACCTGCGTGATCCCGGCAAGCTGTTTCCAGTTGTGAGGGTAGGCGGCATAGAAGATCACGCATTTGCCGTCCGACTCGTAGGAGATGTGGTTGTCCTTCGGGACAAACAGCACATCACCACGATTGCAAACATAGCTTTTGCCATTGCAAACCAGTCGGAACGTGCCCTCAAGGCAATAAATGATCTCGTCGCAGGTCAGATCCCACGGCACCTTGATGTTGTTCAGGACGTTGATGCCTCCGCACATGGACTTGCTGAATTCGCTGGTCACCATCGGTTTGATGTAGGTGTCGCTGTCGCCCATCGAGTCGTAGCGATTTTGAACCAGATCGAATTTGAAAAGTTGAGGTGTGTCACCCATTTGGTCAGCCTTCCTGTGCCAGGTGTTTCAGTATGGATTCGTTCAATTCGACCTTGTAACCGTCGGGGTCCTCGCAAAAGGCGATGACCCTTGTGCCGTTTTTCATTGGCCCCGGTGGACGGGTGATGTTTATCCCCGCCGCAGCCAGCTGTTCGCACGCGGCATAAACATCTGGCGTTTCGATGCAGATGTGACCCCAGCCGTCGCCTTTGTCATAGGGCGTGCCCTGATCCCAATTGGCGGTCAGCTCCAGCGTAGGAAACTCGGCCTCGGGCCCATAGCCGATAAAGGTATTGGTGAATTTGCCTTCGGGGTAGTCCGTGCGCCGCTGCACTTCCATACCCAGAATTCCGCAATAGAAATCCAGTGACTTCTCCATGTCGGTGACCCGCATCATCGTATGGGCCAGACGAAACCCTTTGGATATGGACTTGTTCATCGTTATTGTTCCTTCTTGCTTAGGCACTAGCTACGTCGCGCTCGATCAGATCCTGGAAGGCGCGCACGCTGTCCTCCCAGGCGGGCGACAACAGGCCTCCATCCTCGGCGACTGGGGATTTGCGGCCCTCAAACATGCGTTCAACCATCTCGTGATCTTCCTTGTGGACATCCCACCAAAGATTTCTGAGGGCTTGTATTTCCTCGGCGCTCAGCTCCTGACCTTCTGTCGTGTAAAGTGCTCGGTACTGGCGCATTTTTCCGGGGCCGATGGGTACGTTCAGATAGACGCCCAGCTGATCCGGAAAATAGCGGCCCAGAATGAAATTGGGGTACAGGGTCAGATAGCGAGAGCTGACGCCCAAACTGCCGGATGTGCCCAACTCTTCGTTCAGATCCACCGCGCTGCCGATGCAGGTGCCATCGGTGATAGTATAGTGGTTTTCCAATGGTTGATCAGTGGTTGAGGCATGGACAAACTGAACGTGGTAGGGCTCGATAAAGTTCTCCATGATCAGCTTCCAGTTGGTGCCAATCTCACCAAAGTCGAGCAGGCCAATTGGTTCCACTCTGGTGAAATCCATCCCCTCCAGCCGGCTTATCAAAGGCGCGGCATAGTCTTCGAAATCAGGCGCGTTCCCATCCAGATTGACGAAGATCCAGTCATGCCAGACATGGGTGCGTACAGGCTTGAGGCGATGATTTTTGATATCAAAGCCGTCGAACTCCTGCTTGCCGGTTCCGGCAAAATGAGGTGCAGCCCGCAGGCGGCCATCCAGGTCATAAGCCCAAGCGTGATAGGGGCAGCGGATCAGCTTGCCAACGTTCTTGGGCTTGTCGACCAATGTCATGCACCGGTGCAGGCAAACGTTGTGAAAAACCTGGATGTCGCCATCACGACCGCGCACCGCCAACAGTGGCAAGTTTGCGCATGTGACCGGATGAGCGTCGCCGGGGTTTGCCATCTGATGCGCAAACCCGATGAATACCCAGTTCTTGGCCAGGACCGTCTGGCATTCCCGTTGCCAGAACTCTTCGCTGCGATACGCCCCGGCGGTCAGCCCGTGTTGAGGCCCTCCAATGGCCTGGGCTCTATCCTCGGCAATTGTCATTTGTCCTCCCTTCGACACTGCCACCTGTACCCGTCGGTCCAACGACAGGCGCATGGTTTTTCCGTTTCTCGCGGTCTTCCTACTTGCCGGCTCTGTCCCGCCGCGCCGGGACGTGAGGTTTCGACTGCGAATATCGTATTTTCCGTCTAGCGATATTTCGATTTCCGCGACTAATTGGGATTTTGGGGCAAGAATCGGAAATGATCTGGTCAAAAAACGGCATGATGGTACGAATTTCGAATAACGAGGTCGTGTGGATTGCGAGAGTCGCAATTCCAACGGGATTTTACAGAAAATTTGGCAATAGGTCCGCGTCACCGTCCTTGGAATCTGCGGTGTCGAGGGCAAAGGATGTCGTTTTCTGCACTTCCTGCCACAGAATTCTCAGGGGAGAATTGCGGATTTCGATGTCCTCACCTAGTCTCAGCTACGAATGCAGCAATCGAGCATCAGGTATATGGCAGTCAAAAAGCAATCAAACGTGCGCGCCACCGGACAGAGCATTAGGTCCCCAAAGGATGACTTGAACCAACAGATCATCCGGCTGTTGCAGCAAGATGGCCGGATGGCCTTTTCGGAGATTGCGCAGCAGTTGAACGTGTCCGAAGGAACCATCCGCAACAGGGTGAGCGGTCTGCGAGACAATAACATGTTGCGGATCGTCGCGATGTCGGATCCCGTGGCCACAGAGTACACAACCGACGCGATGATTGGGTTGAATGTGGCTGTTGGCGTGACCCCACGCCAGGTGGCGGAGCGGCTTGAAAAGAACCCTCGGGTTGTTTTCATTCTGTGGGTCGCGGGTCGATATGACCTGATCATTGAATTGGTCAGCGACGATGATGACGCATTGAAGGAATTTCTGGAGCATGAAATCCACGCGAATGACGATATCGCCAATGCCGACGTTATGCCGGGGCTGAAGAACTTCAAGAATCAGTTCCTGCTAAAGCAGGATGTGAGGGAGTGATTAGGAAGAAGTTGATCGCTGAAATCAATTGGGCGAGAGGCTTTCACCAAGGTTATTTTTTGGGGGGGCTTTGTTGCATACTTTTGAATAGTGACCTGCGTGGCGAACGGCACTATCCAGTTGAAAGTTGGTCAAGGATTTCTTTCAAAGGTGCGCGGGATCCAAACGAAATGACCCTGTTCGCAGTGATTTTCTATGTTCGATACAGTGTTTCCTATCAGAATCTAGAAGAAATCATAGCGGAACGTAGTGTATCAGTTGATCAAACCACACCGAACCTTTCTCTCACTAAGAAGCCTGATCGTCCATTCCTTGACGGTAACGATGAGCCAAAATGACTCTCTCAGAAAATCGCCGTGCATCGACCCATCGGTGCTGGCGACAGGCAATGTGACAACACCCCAAACAATACTGTGAGTATCAAACTGAGATTGTCTGTTGCATTTTGGCAATGGGTGAATCGTACCTCCAATGGGGCGAGCTTAAAATAGATAATCTCCTTAATCTTGTGTTTATTCTATTCCGAAGTGAGATGGGGAAATTCGAGTTGTAGGTTGCCGTTCTGCGCGAACGCGGCTTGCCCCCAATGTGTTTTGGCTAAGTCGTATGTGGGGTGCAAGGGTGTCCAAAAAATCTAGATTGCTATTGGCAGTCTCTTTTTATGCTTTAATTTCAACGCCTTTATTCGCAGCGCCCACGGCAGACTCAAAAGTAGGCGACACAGTGGCCAACCCGGTGACAGGTATGGACACCACTGTCAGCGCACTGATTGTCGACCCGGCCTCGACGCCTACAGCCGGAACAACAGCATTTGTAGAGACAGCAGATGGCTACGTTTTCCTCGTCAAAGATGTTGGGGCCACAATTTACAATTCCGACAATCCTCCGCTTGCCTTTGAAATTGCCTCCATTTCAGGAACAACGGCTCAGATTAGCAATTCAGGGGCAACCGGAACGGCCGGTTTGTCCACTCAGCTGACCCTTGCGCAATACAATAGCAACTTTAATAGCTCTGGCACCCCGGGCGCAGTGACGCCGCCTGAAGACGTTTCAGGGCCAAATGGTGTGAGCCAAGTTATCTATGGTCAGGACGGCAGCAATGGCCGAGACGGTGCGTTGGTTGTACCGCCTAGCTCAGGCGACAGTGGCTCAACTGGACCGACGCAGACAAAGACCCTCAGCAGCGACGTCAACGCGACCAGCAACATCGGGTGGCAGGTAGGTAGCGTCGGTGGTGATGGTGGCAACGGCGGTGATTCATACCTGAGTTTCTGGGACGGGCGCGATGGTGGCGATGGCGGCAAGGGCGGCACCGTGAATGCAACACAGTCCAGCGGCAGCACAATCCAAACATCGGGCAACGACAACGACGGCATTTTCGCATTCAGCCGAAGCGGCAAGGCTGGGAATGGCGGCAGCGGGTTCGCCGCCCCCGGCGGTGGAACCGGCGGGCATTCAGCGGATGGCGGCAATGTGACCGTCACGCAGAGAGGTGAGATTTCGACGTCCGGAGATTCCGCCGATGGTATCTATGCACTGAGCGTTTCGAATAATGGTGGAAATGGCGGCTCGCAGTGGGGCCTGGTAGGATCTTCAGGTGACGGCGGCTATGGCGGCAGCGGCGGTGCTGTGACAGTCAATACCACATCAACCGGCAGCATACTGACAACCGGCGACTATGCGAACGGGATTTATGCACAGTCGATTGGGGGTTCGGGTGGGTCCGCAGGGACCAGCGGCAACCTATTGGTGTCCCTGATCGGCGGTGCCGACAACGGTGGTAACGGCGGGACGGTCACGGTTTCCCATGCTGGCGCTATTGAGACACAGGGCGACTTCTCGCGCGGGATCGTGGCGCAGTCGATTGGTGGTGGCGGCGGTTCCGGCGGCGCAGGGGGCGGGTTGGTTGCGTTGTCTCTGGGTGGTGTCGGATCGAACGGTGGCAGCGGCAGCGCCGTTAGCGTGACGGTTCAGGGCAGCGGCAGCATTCTGACCTCAGGCAAAGGTGCCGATGGTGTCATGGCGCAATCTATTGGCGGCAGTGGTGGAACGGGTGCGAACTCGTACGGGTTGGTCGCAATCGGTGGCACCGGGTCAAGAGGAGGCACAGGAGCTGCAGTAAGCGTCAGTAACTACGGACAAATCCAAACCGGGGGCGACGGCGCGCGCGGAATCATCGCTCAGTCGATTGGCGGCGGTGGCGGCGACGGTGGCTCGTCCGCCGGAATGGTATCCGTTGGCGGAAACGGCAGCGGCGGTGGCGCTGGATCAACTGTGACCATCGTCAATGACGGGATCATTACCACGACCGGAGACGATGCGATGGGCATTCTGGCCCAGTCCATCGGCGGTGGCGGCGGCAATGGCGGTTCTTCCGGAGCGGTCGGCGCATTCGTGGGCGTTGCCATCGGCGGCGATGGCGGGTCCGGAGGCAAAGGCGGCGACGTGAACGTCACATTGTCGAACACCGACAGCAGTCAGCCATCTGCAATTCAAACCTCAGGCGATCGCTCCACTGGTGTGTTCGCACAATCCGTCGGCGGCGGTGGCGGCAATGGCGGCGGCGCTGTTTCAGTAGCGGTCGGTGCCTTTGGCGCGGCTTCGGTCTCGGTTGGTGGCTCGGCCGGCAGTGGCGGCGACGGTGGCGATGTGTCAATCAGCGGCAGCGGGTCTGCATCTGTGCAGACCGGCGGCGACGATGCAATTGGCGTCATGCTGCAATCCGTTGGCGGCGGAGGCGGCAATGGTGGATATGCGGTTTCTGTTGCGGTGTCTGGCGGCCCGGTTTCGGGCTCTTTGGCGGTTGGTGTCGGCGGCGATGGTAGCACGGGTGGCAAAGGCGGCACGGTCACGGTCGGCCAGTTTGACGGCAGTGGCTCTCCGACGGCTGCGGGGTTTGAAGGCACCGTTGTCACAACCGGGAACCGCTCGACCGGTATGCTTTTTCAATCCGTTGGCGGCGGTGGTGGTAATGGCGGATTGGCTGTGGCGGCAACCGGTGGTGCCTCGGCGCTGTTTTCCGGCAATGTCTCGGTTGGTATCGGCGGTGAGGCTGGCAGTGGCGGCGACGGCGGCGATGTGCAGGTCTATACCAAGGCTGACATCACGACGACGGGAACCAGTTCGAGCGCCTTGATCGCGCAATCCGTCGGCGGTGGCGGCGGCAATGGCGGTGGCAGCATCGCAGCCGGTGTCAGCGCGAGCGGCGTGGCGGCAATTGGGATCAACGTGGGTGTTGGCGGAGATGGCGGCGGTGCCGGGATCGGCGGCGACGTCACCCTGATTGCAGGCGGGACAAACATCGAAACCAGCGGAGCGTTTTCCAGCGGTGTTGTCGCACAGTCCGTGGGTGGCGGCGGCGGCAATGGCGGCTACAGCGTCGGCGCGAGCGCCGATATTGGCGGGGCGGCTGCTGGGTCTGTCAGTGTGGGCCTTGGCGGCAAAGCCGGCGGTGGCGGTGACGGCGGCGCAGTAACCGCACAGGTTGACGCAAACGTCACAACGCGGGGCGATGACTCTGGTGCTGTTGTAGTTCAGTCCATCGGCGGCGGTGGCGGCAATGGCGGCTTCAGTGTCGCCGCGGGTCTGGCCGCAGGCGGAGCCGGTGCAGGAACCGTTGGTGTCGGGCTTGGCGGCGAAGGCGGCAGCGGCGGTATCGGCGGCAGCGTGACCGGTGTTCTCGTCAACGGTGATGTCCGCACCGAGGGAATGCGCTCGACCGGTGTTGTGATCCAGTCCATCGGCGGTGGCGGTGGCAACGGCGGTTTCAATGTGACGGCTGGTGTGGCCGCTGGTGGAGCAGGCGCTGGTTCGATTGGTGTCGGACTTGGCGGCGGCGGTGCAACAGGCGGCAATGGCGGCATTGTTGAAGGACAGGTCGTGGGCAACGTGACCACGCTTTCCGACAATTCCAGCGGTGTCGTATTCCAATCTATCGGCGGCGGTGGCGGCAATGGCGGCTTCAACGTAACGGCCGGGGTAGCCGGTGCAGGCGCTGGTGGCGGCGCGGTTACGGTTGGCCTGGGCGGCGACGCGTCCGGCGGTGGGATCGGTCGATTAGTGACCGGTCGGGTTAGCGGAACTGTCAGCACGGCCGGTGCGGATTCAACAGCGGTTTTGGCGCAATCCGTCGGCGGCGGCGGCGGTAATGGAGGCTTTAATGTCAGCGCCTCACTGGCGGGCGCGGGTGTGGGCAGCGGTGCCGTTTCAGTTGGGCTGGGCGGCAGCGGCGGCACAGGTGCAACTGGTGGCACGGTAAATCTGACAACCACGGATGCAATCGTAACGGCTGGGGACAGGTCGTCCGGCGTAGTCGCTCAATCCATTGGCGGCGGCGGCGGCAATGGCGGCTTCAACGTCTCGGGCGCTGGCGCCGGCGCCGGTGTTGGATCCGGCGCAGTTAGCGTGGGGCTTGGCGGCAACGGAGCTGGAGGCGGCGATGGCGGCGCGGTTACGCTGACCTCAGGTGGGACCATCCTGACGCAGGGCGACTCGTCGACGGCGTTTCTAGCCCAATCTATCGGCGGCGGCGGCGGTAACGGCGGATTCAACGTGAGCGCTTCGGTCCAGGGATCTGGCGTTGGCGGGGGTGGAGTCTCGGTTGGCCTTGGTGGCGATGGCGCAGGCGGGGGAGACGGTAACACCGTCATCGCGACGTCCAACAATGCGGTTGAAACCCGTGGTGATCAGTCTTCGGGCGTAGTGGCACAATCCATCGGCGGCGGCGGCGGCAATGGCGGGTTCAACGTCTCGCCGGTTCTGTCGGGTGCTGGTACCGGTAGTGGCGCGGTCAGCGTCGGGTTGGGCGGATCGGGTGATACGGGCGGCGATGGCGGCAACGTGACGCTGACCTCAAATGGCACTATTCTGACCGATGGCTTCGCTTCCAGCGGTTTTGTTGCGCAATCCCTTGGCGGCGGCGGTGGTAACGGCGGCTTTAACGTCTCGCCGACCTTGTCAGGCGCAGGCGTCGGAGCGGGTTCAGTCTCGGTTGGGCTGGGGGGCTCGGGCGGTGGCGGAGGTGACGGCAGCCTGGTGACCGTGAGCACAACGGCCAACGTTGTGACCAAAGGCGATGCTTCAGTTGGTATTCTGGCACAGTCCGTTGGCGGCGGCGGCGGCAATGGTGGCTTCAACATTTCACCTGCATTGGCTGGTGCGGGCACCGGTTCAGGCGCGATCAGCGTCGGTCTGGGCGGATCTGGCGGTGGCGGTGGCAACGGCGGTGTCGTTGGTCTGACGGTTGCGAGTAATGTGCAAACCGAAGGCGCGCAATCAAGCGCGGTTGTTGCCCAGTCCATCGGTGGCGGCGGCGGCAACGGCGGCTTTAATGTCTCTGCATCCGTCGGCGGTGCTGGAACTGGTTCTGGCGCAGCAGCCGTTGGGCTAGGTGGTCGGGGATCTGGCGGAGGCGATGCCTCTGCGGTAACAGCAAACGTGACGGGGAACCTTGTGACGTTGGGCGAAACCTCGACCGGTCTGCTGGCGCAATCCGTCGGCGGCGGTGGTGGTAATGGCGGAATGAACATCTCAGTAGCGGTTGCAGCGGCAGGTACGGGATCGGGTGGCGCATCCGTTGGTCTGGGCGGCGCATCTGGAACGGGAGGCGACGGAGGAACGGCTGAGGCCACTCTGAACGGCAACGTTTCGACGCAAGGGGACGAGTCCGGCGGGTTAATAGTTCAAAGTCTTGGGGGCGGTGGCGGCAACGGCGGCATGAACGTCTCTGCCACAGTCACGGTTGCCGGAACCGGCAGCGGGGGCGCATCTGTTGGGCTTGGCGGCAGCGGTGGCAGCGGCGGTGATTCCAATACGGCCAACGGCACGGTTGTGGGTGATGTCACAACGGCCGGCGATAATTCGGGCGGTGTTTTGGTGCAGTCCGCCGCGGGCGGCGGTGGTAACGGAGGGCTGAATGTCTCTGCGGCCGTGAATTTTTCGGGCACCGGCGGCGGCGCTATTGGCGTTGGCATCGGTGGGTCTGGCGGTGACGGCGGTAATGCAAGTATGGCTACGGGCTCGGTTACCGGAGACGTAACCACAAGCGGCGATAACGCAACTGGGGTTCTGGTTCAGTCCGTCGGAGGCGGCGGTGGCAATGGCGGCGTCAACATTTCAGGCGCCCTCAGCATTGCGCGCACAGGGTCCGGTGCTGCGGGTATCGGAGTGGGCGGCTTTGGCGGTAGTGGCGGTACCAGCGGGGCCGTCGAAAATACGTTCTCGGGCAATGTCAGCACTTCGGGCACACGTTCGGCCGGAATTATTGCCCAAAGCCTCGGCGGCGGCGGCGGTAACGGTGCCACAAATATTTCCGGCGCGATTTCGGTGGCCAGCGACTATTCAGGCGGTCTCGGGATCGGCGTTGGTGGCTTTGGTGGCGACGGTGGTGATGCAAACAATGTAACGCAACAAGTTACCGGCAGTGTTGTAACGACAGGAGACGACTCGGTCGGGATTCTGACGCAAAGCCTTGGCGGCGGCGGCGGCAATGGTGGCACTAACATCTCGGCCGCGTTGTCCCTGTCTCGGTCGGCCAATGCGGCCGTAGGTATCGGCGTAGGCGGCTTTGGCGGCGGCGGCGCAAATGCCGGTGCCCTGGTTCAGTCGACTGTTACGGGCGGTGTTGGCACCGTCGGCGATCGCAGCACAGGTATTCTGACACAGAGCCTCGGCGGCGGTGGCGGCAATGGCGGAACTAACATCTCGGCCTCGTTGGGCATTAGCCAGGAAAACGGCGGCTCGGTCAGTCTGGGCGTGGGTGGCTTCGGGGGCGGGGCCGGTAATGCCGGTGACGTGATCAGCACCCTGCGGTCCAGCACAGATAGCAGTGGCACAACCTCCGTGGTCACAATAGGGGCGGACAGCATCGGTGTCATAGCGCAATCCGTTGGCGGCGGCGGCGGCAATGGCGGCCTCAACGTCTCGGGTGCCGTTAACCTGACAGGTAAATCCGGCGCGGCGGTGACTTTGGGCCTTGGCGGCTTTGGCGGCGGCGGAGGCGATGCTGGGACGATAGTGCTGGATGTGGAAAGTGATGTTGTCACGGCTGGCGATGGATCACATGGCGTGCTTGCGCAGAGCCTCGGTGGTGGTGGCGGCACCGGCGGCGTGAATATCTCTGGTTCTCTGGCGCTGACAAAACCCTCGGGGTCGGACACAATCTTTTCGGTCGCGGCTGGCGTGGGCGGGTTCGGCGGATCGGGTGGCGATGCCAGCGACATCGATCTGGAATATACCGGCAACGTTCAGGCGGTGCCGATGGTCAAGCAATCAGACGGTACATTCGCCGTTGACCAAAGCAAAGGCGCCAGCGGTATCATTGCGCAGTCGCTGGGCGGCGGCGGCGGTAACGGGGGCACCAACGTATCTGGCGGCATAGCGATCAGCGGCAAGCCCGGTGCGGGCCAAGCCGACAGCAGTAAATCTTATGCAGTGGTCGTGGGCGTCGGTGGGTTCGGCGGCGGCGGCGGTGACGCCGGGAATGTCGATGTGAATATCGGAGCAGGCAGCACGATCAAGGCTCATGGAACTGGCCAATCCGGCCTGTTGGCGCAATCCGTAGGCGGCGGTGGCGGCAATGGCGGTCTGAATGTGTCAGGCGGGATCGTGTCCGACAGCTCTCTGATTGTGGGTGTTGGCGGATTTGCCGGTGACGGTGGCAAGGCTGGTGATGTGACGGTCACGTCCCAAGCGGACATCACGGTCACAACGAACCCGGATGACATCTCGATCCCCGATACAACCACATTTGAAGACAAGCTACGCGATTTCCTCGGCGACACGATTGTCGACGATACAGAAGAGATGGTGTCGAACTTTGGTCTCGAACGCCTGTTTATCGATATGGGTGTCTTCAACGAAGAAAAGCCTGACACTGATGGCTCGGCCGGTTTGTTGGCGCAGTCCATCGGCGGTGGCGGCGGCAATGGCGGTCTGAACGTTTCGGGCGGCATTGCGCTAAGCAAGGATGGCAAGATCCCATCGGTCACCTTCGGTGTTGGCGGATTTGGTGGCGACGGAAATGTTTCGGGTGATGTGACCGTTGATCATACCGGTGCTGTGTCCGTGGCAGGCAACTGGAAACACGGCGTTTTGGCCCAGTCCATCGCTGGCGGCGGCGGCAACGGCGCGCTCAACGTGACCGGACAACTGAACTATGGCGACTCCAACAACTCAGACGGCAAAACCGATTTGAGCATCGTGGGTGGTCTGGGCGGCCACGGCGGAATCGGCGCGGATGCCGGTGATGTCCTGGTCACGCAATCCGGCGCTATCTCGACAAACGGGTATCACGCGCGCGGTGTCTTTGCCCAAAGCATCGGCGGCGGCGGTGGAACCGGTGGGATCAATGCGACGTTCGTTGGCACCAAAGACAGCTCACCGATTGCCATGGGCATCGGCGGCTTTGGCGGCGGTGGCGGAGACGCAGGCGATGTCACTGTGGCGCGGGGCACCACTGCTTTGGCGGCAGGGACCATCACAACTGACGGTGTTGGTTCGCATGGCATCGAAGCCTCTAGCATTGGCGGTGGTGGCGGAGATGCCGGCATCAACGCGGTTGTGGGCGTCAGCAAGACCAACGGCAGTCAGAGCAACGGCGGCACCGGCGATTCATCCGACCGCAAAACACCGACCAACACGGGCGTAGATGACTCGGTAATTGCCAATTACAACAACGTGCTAGATGAGCTTGAAGGCAAGGTGAATCCGGCGGATTCTTCTGGCAACAAATCCGGCATGTCGGCGGTTGTCGCCATCGGCGGTGATGCCGGAACTGCAGGGGACGGCGGTACAGTCGATATTGATCACTACGGTGATATCCTCACGAAACAGGACGGCAGTCATGGAATCTTTGGTCAGTCCATTGGCGGCGGCGGCGGAAACGCAGCGCTGAACCTGGCATTTGCCTACGAACTGTCATCGAACCAATCCAACAAAGGTTTTGGTCTTGCTGTAGGCGGCGGCACCGGTGAGGGCGGTATTGGCGGTGCAGTCGATGTGCGAACCACCGGTGATATCTCTACGCTCGGGGCGGATTCACATGGCCTGTTCGCCCAATCCGTTGGCGGCGGAGGCGGCAACGCGGGGTATAACTCTGCCTCGACTTCGGTGGATGGCGGCAACGTCAATATCCAGATCGGTCGGACCGGAGGTACCGGTGGCAGCGGCGGTGATGTTTATGCCAGCTCGGACGGCATCGTCAGCACCGCAGGCGACCGGTCTTACGGGTTCTTTGCCCAATCCATTGGCAACGGCGGCGGCAATTCGTCCTCGATCTCAGCCAGCATCGGTACGCCGAAAACCGGCGACAGCAAAGGCAACAAGGCCAGCGTGTCGGTCGGTTTGGCCGGCGGCACTGGCGGAGCGGCGGGTGACGTAAAATCCGTTATTGCCGGGACCGTGGTAACTCAGGGTGACGACGCCCACGCAGTGTTCGCGCAATCCGTAGGCGGCGGCGGCGGCAACGGCGGCAAGGCCAGCAACTCGGCCGGTGGCGGGATTTCAGCATCACTTTCCATCGGCGGCACCGGAGGCACCGGAGGCGTTGGCGGCAAAGTCGATGTGACAAGCTCTGCGCGGATTTCAACGTCGGGCGAGCGCTCGATCGGCCTGCTGGCGCAATCGGTGGGCGGCGCAGGCGGCACCGGCGGTATGGTGCAGGCGGGCCAGAGTAATTTGGATACGATCAAATCCTTCATTAGCCCATCAACCGTTGGGACGGCAGCTTCGATCAATATCGGGGGCACCGGCGGAGACGGTATGACTTCGGACACAGTTACAGTTGTGAATGATGGCATGGTCACGACTGCCGGCATGATGGCGCATGGTATCTATGCACAATCCGTTGGCGGCGGCGGCGGCATGGGTGGTCTGGTAGAAAACCGTATCATCAACCTTCGCAAAGAGATTGGCAACACGGCGACAATTTCCATTGGCGGCAATGGCGGCACCGGCGCGATGTCTGCGGCAGTTTCGGTCACCAACCGAAAAATAATCGCAACGGAGGGTGACAAATCCATCGGCATTTACGCGCAGTCCGTCGGCGGTGGCGGCGGTGACGCGCAGCAGGTGCGCAACATCATTCTGGGGCGGTCCTCGGACGGGGCGACCACAAACGCCATTCTTATCGGTGGCTCAGGTGGTACCGGCGGCTCTGGCAGCACGGTGACCGTCGTCAACGAAGCGGATGCCAATATTCTTACCACTGGCAAGGAAAGCCACGGTATCTTTGCGCAATCCGTTGGCGGTGGCGGCGGCAACGGTGGTTCCACGATCTCTGTCGACGGGCGCTATGGCGGGTCTGAGGCGTCCACACGGCGAGCCTTGCAATTCGGACTGGGCGGATCGGGTGGCACCGGCGGAACTGGTGGCGACGTCTCGGTTACGAATGCCGGGACGATCTTGACGACCGGTGATGGTGCGCATGGTATCTTCGCGCAGTCCGTAGGTGGCGGTGGCGGCAATGGTGGCAGCTCGATGACCGGGACGCTGCGGTTGAAAACCGGGGACAACAGCTCTCCGACGGCACAGCTGAACATCGGTGGCTCGGGCGGCAGCGGTAATGTCGCAGGCAACGTGCTTGTTACGAACAGCGGTGATATCCGGGTTGATGGCGCAGGTGCGTACGGCATCATGGCACAATCCGTTGGCGGCGGTGGCGGCAATGGCGGGCTGGCTGTTGCGATGGATGTAAATGACCTCAAAAACACCATGACCGGCAAGTCCTACTCGAAGATCGCCATTGGCGGTTCGGGCGGGGATGGCGCAGATGGTGGAGACGTCACGGTCAGCCATACAGGCGCGATTGTCGTAAATGCAGAAAACGGGTTTGGCATCTTTGCGCAATCTGTTGGTGGCGGCGGCGGAAACGCCGGATATTCAGTGTCATCCCCGCTGGTCTCTGCGTTGGATTACACGGTGTCGCAACTGCTTGGTGCGCGCGAGGGTGCCACTGGGTCGGTTGGAACCGTTACCGTCAATTCGACCGGGGACATTCTTGTGAATGGTTCAGGTAGCAAGGCTATTTTCGCTCAGTCCGTGAATGGCGGCGGCGGCAATGTAGAAACTTCGGTTGATTTCACGACCGAGACAGCCAGTGCTGGTGGAACAGGCAGTGTATACATCAGCGACATCTCGTTGGGCGGCGATGAAGTTTCAGACATGGCCGGCAGTCAGGTTATGCAGTCGCATAACGGTAAGATCGCCACGACAAGTGACCGCTCGACCGGCTTGATGCTGCAGAGCGTTGGTGGCGGTGGCGGTACCTCCGCTAACAATATCAATGTTCAGGACGGGGACGGTATCGACATCACCGCACGCTTAGGGGCGATCAACACGGATGACGCTGGCGGCGGCGAGGTCACCGGCAGTCGGACCGGAGACGTGGGCACCGATGGCGCGTTTTCGTCTGCAGGTGCAGCTCAGTCTATCGGAGGCGGGGGTGGCAAACTTGTGCTGAACAGCGCTGGCAACGCGAATACAAACAAAGCTGCTTCGGTGATCCTGGGTTCCGACCCAAGTTTCCGCAATGACGGCGGTGATATCGACCTCTCTCTGGACGGAGACGTTACCACTACGGGTGATCGGTCATTTGGTCAGAGTGTCCAAAGCATTGGCGCGGGTGGCGGCGAGGTCGTTGTCGCTGGACTAGGGCGTTTGGATGTAACTTTGGGTGCGCAAGACGATTCAACCGGTGACGGCGGAACCGTTGACCTTACCAATATCGGGGGCATCACCACCAGCGGTTCTGGGTCTCATGGTTTCGTAATCCAAAGCATAGGTGGCGGCGGCGGCCTCGTCTCTACAGATATGGATGTAAGCCAAATCACAGTGAATCTCTCGCCTGCTAATGGCGGTGACGGTGGTGACATTACGTTCACTCAAAACGGTAATATCGTCACCACTGGTGAAAACGCGATTGGTGTTGTGGCGCAGTCGCTGGGCGGCGGCGGCGGCATGGTGGATTCGGTCTTCCGTGGATCCGCAGGCGGTGTCGGGTCCGGTGGCACCATCGACATGGCGCTGAACGGTAATATCCTGTCCGTGGGCGAAGGCGGTATCGGTGTTCTGGCCCAATCCGAGGGGCGCGACGGATCGGGTGCAATCACACTTGGCTTCGATGGCGTCGTCATGGGCGGGACCGGGCAGGTAGACGCTGTTGCGTCTATCATCGTGGACGGCGGCGCGAACAACGCGCTGACTTTGTCCAAGGACACAGTGCTTCTCGCCGGGAATAACCAGTTGGTGAACGGCGGAAACGGCAATGAACAGATTTCGTTGGCGGGTAAGGCACTGGGCAATCTGGACCTCGGCGCGGGTACCAACGGTCTGACCGTCGAGGAACAGGGCGCCTTTTATGCGCTGGACACGATCAATCTGGGCGCTTCTGGGTTGATGCAAGTGAATGGCGACTTTGTTTTGGGGGCGAACTGGGGTCTGAATACGGACATGACGCCGACTGTTAAGTCGGGTGACTTTGTCTTTACCGGAAACGTCAGCCAAACCACGAACCTGACGGGAAGCCTAGCCTTTGGTGCGACGGCATCCTCGACCCTCGATGTATATTTCCTGACCACGGGTGCATCGGGTGGCAATAGCGATCTGGTTAATGTCAGCGGTGACGCCACAATGGGCGGCACACTGACACCACAGCTCAATACGCTTCAACGGGCGTTGCCTCTGGTCATCGTCAACCCGAATGGGACAGCTGTGGATGCGGGCACGACGATTCAGGACACTGTAGTGTTGGATTACTCGATTGGCTTGAACGGCTCGACATCGGACGGCAGTTCGATTGACCTGGTGATAACTCCGGACTATTCGACCGCGAATATGAACGCGAACGAGGCGGCCGTTGGCGACTACATCAATCAGGTGCTGAACGGGCAGGGTTCGGCGGCGCAAGGTGAGTTGTTCGCCCTGATCGGGAATATGACCTCCGAAGCTGACGTTATCGCGGCAATTGGTGCATTCACTGTGGCCGATTATGCCGCGGATGCGGTAGATGCCTACTACGGTACCCGGGTATTCGCAGACGCACTGCATAATTGCGAGCGGTTTACCGATTACCAAGCCGGAGACGATCCACGCAATTGTGTCTGGTTCTCCGGAGGAAGGTCCTTCTACGACCGTGACCAGACCGGTATCTACGATGAGTTGGACATCAACAATACCAACCTGTCTGCCGGTGTCCGTTTGCCGGTTGGGGATGAGCTCTATGCCGGTTTCGCGTTGGGTCACGACCAAATAAGCCTTCGGAATGGATCGCAGTACAATGCGACCGGTGACCGGTTCAATCTGGGTGCTTCGCTGACCAAATACACCGGCCCGTGGGAGTTCGCGGCCATGCTGTCAGCCGGTTGGTCAGACTATGACACAGACCGGTCGGGTGGGATCAGTGGTGTGCTGCCCAACGGAAACGTGGTTAACACCGTTGGCGTCAGTTCGATCAAGCACAAGATGAACCAGCAGAACCTGCGGTTGAGTTTTGCCTATGACCACAGATTTGCCGGTGGCAGTTCCTATCTGCGACCCGAGATCGCTGTTGATGCCACCCGTCTGGCGACGGAAAGCAACGGCGATGCAACCCTTTCGGGGATCGTCCTGCAGGATGATAGCGAGATGATCTATTCCCTGACCCCATCGCTTGAGATCGGGACAGAACAGATTCTCAGCGCCTCTCAAAAACTACGCGTAAGCTTCCGCGCCGGCGCCATCATCTCGTCGAACGACACAGTATCAGTAAGCGCCGGTTTTGCAGGTGCAAGCGCAGCCGATGGCGGGTTTACGAATACCAGCTTTATCGGAGACGCTCATGGACTGGTTTCGGCGCGATTGGGGCTGTTTGCGTTGGATGACAGCAGCTTTATCAATCTGAGCCTGGACCATATGTTCGGGGACTCAACCAAGGCTCTCCAGGTTGGTCTGGGCCTTGGGGTGCAATTTTGAGCAATGAGGGACGGCAGTATGAAAATTTGGCTTGGCGCGCTAGGAATCTCACTGGGTTTGACACACCCTCTTGCCGCGCAGCAGAACGGCACACTCCCGTGGTCGGTAAATTGTGGAAATCCGGGCAACGGAACCGAGCTGGTCTGTGAAATGACCCAGAGTATTGTTTTGACCGAAAACAATCAGAGGCTTACCTCCGTTGCGTTCGTGAAGCCTGCGGGGAAAGATGAGACCGAAACCGTGCTTACCTTGCCGTTTGGCCTGCTTTTTTCCGAGGGGCTGATCGCGAAAGTCGATGACGCCAAAGTTGCGCGTCTGGAATTTCTGACTTGCGAGGCTCAAGGCTGCTTTGCCCGTTCGCCTGTCTCGTCCGAATGGATGTCTGCGATGCGGGCTGGAAGCCAATTGACGATCGAAAGTAAAAATACCGCAGGAGACCCGATCTCCTTTGGTTTTGATCTGACGGGGTTCAGCAGGGTATCCGATCTTCTGCCATGACGGCTGTTTTTATGGGCATGGCCGACTTTCGGGGTATCGTCATGTTAACTCCCCGCCAACAAAGAAGTCCTGATGTTTGCATTTCAAGTAGCTCTAGTTGTTTGATGGTGTGATCTTTTGAGGAATGGAAGGCAGCACTAGGGGACAAGTTCGTTATGGTCGCAAAATGACCACGCACGCGGGTAGAACATCAATCCAGCAATCTCGGAGTTGAGCTGGGAACTGGGCATCAATCCTAAGACGGTTGCTAAGTGGCGCAAGTGGTAGATTGTCGAGGATCAGAAAACCGACCCCAAAGAGCTACTTCAACCGTTCCCAGCAAAGTTTAAGAAGCCATGGTTGTAGCGTTTCGGCGGCGCGCCCTGCTGCTGTAGGCCGATTGTCTGCGCGCCTCACAGCCGCTGATCCCGCACTTTTCTGCATCGTTGTCTTCAGCATCAATGCGTTTCACAGCTATTTGATATGAGGGTGACAAACCCAAGCGTCAGAAGTTCAAACAGTGAGCCCGTGAAGGTGCCATTGGTCCGAACCCAATGGCGAGCTAAGCTTCATTGCTTGATCGTAGTTATCGCTAATGAATAGATATTGAGAGATTTTGGTAGCGGAGGAGGGACTTGAACCCCCGACACGCGGATTATGATTCCGCTGCTCTAACCAACTGAGCTACTCCGCCATGAGTGAGAGGCGATTTAAGCGAGGGGCCGGAAAGGGTCAAGGGGGAAACACCGCCTTACGGAGATTATTTTTGCCCCGATCAATCTGCTTTGGTTGCCTGTTGTGCAGCGACCCCAGCAGTATCAGCAATTCTACGAATGAAGACCGCGCAGGCGTCGGGTGCGGTGATCGGGATCATATGGCCCAACCCTTCGATCTTTTCGTCGCTCAGCCCGAACCGGGCCATGGGGGCACCGTTGGCGGTGGGTGAAAGTATGGTGTCTTGTGCCCCGTACAGAATGCCGCCGGGTACGGACAAGTCGGTATAGCGGTCTACCTGGGCTCCGATACTTTCATCCACCCCTACAACATCCTGCGACGCGGTAATGAAGGCCGAAGGGCGCAACCCCAGCGCACCGCCGGCGCGGTCCAGAAAGTCATCTGGCGCGGGTTCCGGATAGAAAACGGCTCCCAATGTATGCGGGGCGGTCTTAGCCGATATGGGGACAGCGATCGTGTTGCCGATAAAGTTGCGCAACCACTCGGTACGTATTTCCAGCGGTTTGAAAACTTGCGGCGTATTCGACAGCTTTTGCGTCAACGGGGCGAGCAAAGCGAGCGCTTTGGTTTTCTCCGGGTGTTCCAACGCCATGGCCAGCGATACGGCCCCGCCCAATGAGTGTCCGACCAGAACGGCGTTGGAAATGCCTTTGGTGTCCAGAAACTCCTGAATCATGCGGGCCTGTTCGGGCAGGCGCCCAAGATCGGCGCTATCGCGGGTTGAGTATCCGCAGCCAGGGCGGTCGAGTGCGATGATGTGATAGTCATCCGCCAACAGGTCCATCAGAGAATAGGTGAAATGCTGCAGTTGCCCCGCAAGACCGTGGATCATGATGACTGTCTGCTTAGTGGGGTCGCCCTTTTCCACGTAATGAATGCTGCCGCCGCGCACCGGGACAATCTGTCCAAGTTGCGGGACGCGCTTCAATCCCTGCCGGGTCAGTCGCCGGGTCCACAGGTTCATGCCGACAAAGAAGCCGCCGATCAGAAGGGCGATAAATAGAATTGTGGTCATCTCATCACTTTCCGCCTGAGGGTGTCACGGGGACCGATCCCGCCCGACTGATGTACCACATTCCCCTTTAAATGCAAGCCTATGCCCTTTACACTACAGACTGAGGGCGACACAAATACGCTCTCCGGTGCGCCATATGCGCGCCACAGGCCAAACGATGATGAGACGGAAGCACGATGACAGATATCAGACAGACCGCGCCCGTAGCACGCCTCAGACCCAAACCGGCAGACCCGGTCAAACTCACGACCCAGCGCGTGTCCAGGCTGCAGCCCCGCGCCAAGCCGTATGATGTGCGGGATGCCCAGACACCGGGCCTGATTGTCCGCGTCCAGCCAAGCGGGAATGCGTCGTACTACGTGAAATCCCGTGTTGGGCCCGGTCGGGGCGCTGTCGCCCGCAACGTGCGGATTGGGTCGGTTGACGCGGTGTCGCTGGCCGATGCGCGCAATGAGGCGCTGCGGTTGCTGGCCGAGATGCGGCGGGGCATAGACCCAACGGACAAAACCGAAGCGCTGACCCTCTCTCAGCTCATTGACGCATACGCCCAACGCTTGGCGCAACGGGGCGTCGTAAAGCGCAAAGACGTGGTGTCCTGCCTGCGTCGCAACCTCAGGCGATACCTGCCCCGCCCTGCGCAGGGGCTGACACGGGTGCAGATTGTGGGTGCAATGAATGACCTTGAGGCGCGTGGCCTGCAGTCCGAATATCTGCGCAAATGCGTGTCCGGCTTGCTGACATGGGCCGCAAATGATGGATATCTGCCCGCCAATGTGATTGCCGGATATCGCAAGGAACAGGACACACGGGCGCAGAAACTCAACACGCGGGGCAAGGTGACATTCACCAGCGCCGAGGAAATCAGGGGGTTCTGGAGTGCGACGGGCCAGATGACAAACACGATGTATCGAGATCTGTTGCGGTTCATGCTGCTGACCGGACAGAGGCGCAGTGAAACAGCGTGGATGACGTGGTCGGACATATCCGGCGACGTCTGGACTGTCCCGGCAGAGCTGCACAAGATGGGGCAGGCGGTGCGTGTTCCGCTGGGGCCGATGGCGCTGGACTTGCTGGATGCGCAACCAAGGCACGCTGGAACGGACTTGGTGTTTCCCGGTCGGAACGGCAAGCGCATCGGTGGATTTAGCCACATCATGAATGAGCTACGCCCGGCGCTGGGCAATCCGGGGTTTGGGTTTCATGCGCTGCGCAGGACGTACCGCACGGGGCTTGAGGAACTTGGCGTCCGGGAACGCGTGTGTGAGCTGATGATTGGACACGTCCGGCCTGACCTGATGGGCCGGTATTCAGCTGCGGACCTGTGGGAAATGCGGTTTGAGGCGCAGGCGCTATGGGAAGCGCACATTGCGGAGGTGGTCGCATGAAGCCCGACCGTATCACAATGGAACTGCCGACCACGTTTGACGGGCGGCGCGTTGGGGCAGCATATCTGCGCTATCGGGTGGCGCTGGTTATGGCCTCGCAATGCCCTGATGAGGATCTGCGCCGCAGTACAGCCCTGACCGCAACCATTGCATACATGCAGGAAGCGCACCCTGAATTGCAACGGGGCCATGACCTCGCCCCGCTGCTACGTCTGCGTGATGAAATTCTGCACGCTGAAATCACGTCTTTGACCCGCGACCCGGGCAAAGGACAGCCCCCGGTTTCGCTGGGGGAAGCCACGGTACGATGCGCAGCAATTGCCTGTGTGGAATTCCTGCGCGATGGCAAGGCGCACGGTCAGGCGCTGTCTGCCGCCAAGGCACGGGATGAGGTGGCAACCATACTCCGCAGCACGGGCAGAACGGACGGGGCAGAACGCGTGCGAAAATGGGAACACAAATGGTTGCCGGGACAGTACATCGCGCCCGACGAGGGGCTTGCCAGCGAGACAGACCCGAGACACTCGGTCGACGCGTTGGGGGAAGCGCTGCGCAAGCAACACAATCCGATGCAATCCCCATCGCTGACAGCACGGGAATTCCTGCGGGACACGGTGCAAAGTTACGCGCCAAGCCCAAAGCGAAGGAAATAGCGCAGTAAAATCATGGGGGTGGCAAATAGTCCCTTTGCCCCCCCACCAAAGTACCCGAACATCTGTGGCACCTGTGGTGGTGGAAGTTTTCACATCACATACGGGCAAATCAAATGTCGGAATTCACACACATCAAGCAACCTGTCCTTGCCGCAGCTGGCGGGATGATTGAGCTCGATGTCCTGTACTCATCGCAGGATCTCGCGGCCATTCTCGGCGTCAGCACCCGCAGCGTTGAACGCTGGCGCAAGGACGGACGCGGACCGAGAGTTACACGCCTGTATACCAACGCACCGCCCAAGTATCGCGGCAAGTGCATCGCCGCTACTAGGCTGGAGGCGTGGAAGCAAGCAAAGCGGTCATTGTTTAGGTCCTATTATCTGCAAGGGTGCCGTCGCATGCCGAGGCGGTCTCTCTCCTAATCCAGCCCGTTTTCTTGAACAGAAAGCCGTATGGAAAGGATTCTCGTCGTCGGCGTATCGGCCTCCCAGGTACCAGCCGGGGTGATCGTCCAACGGCGGCCGACCTGCTGGTACAGATGCCGCGTGTCCGGTTCACCTTCCAGCGCCACAAATCCCTTCGCACGGATTGCGGACGACAAGAAGTCATTCGCAACTGCTTGCAGCTCCTGTCGCGTAATTGGCTCAGCGCTCTCCCAAACTGCGCTCACATAGCCTTCATCGTGATCGACATTGGATTCGGACTCTTCACGCATGACGTGGTTCTCTACCCTCCGCGTCACACCGAACAGCACCTCTACTGGCAAATCGGCATAGCTAGTCTCAATGACAGGCGTTCCAGGCGCCTTCTCGGCCAGCACTGTTCTGGATTTGGCAGTGCGCGCAGCGTCGGCTAGGTCTGTCTTATTGAGCACGATCAAGTCGGCCTGACGCAGTTGCGCAGCTACAGCGCGACCAATGTATTTGTTCTTAACCTGGTCAGGCAATTGATCGGCATCGGCGAGTATTATCACGCCGTCAAGTGGCAATTGGAAGGCGGATGCATTTCGAGCAACCTTGCCGGGTTCGGCAACGCCCGAGGCTTCAATTGCAATGTGGTCAAACTCATCCCTTCTTTTTAGGATCTGAGCGATGGCGACAGCCGTGCCATCTGCCGCTGAGCAGCAAATGCATCCGTTCGTCAACGCAATCGTATCCCCAGAATGCTCGGCGATCAGGCTAGCATCAACATTTAGCGCGCCGAAGTCGTTTACGATGACAGCGATTCGACGCCCGTGGTCGCCAGTAAGCATCCGATTAAGGAGTGTTGTCTTGCCCGCACCAAGGTACCCGCCAAGAACGGTAAGAGGCAGTTTCACGCTGGCCGCCTCCAGACACTTTCACCTTCTTTGAAGGTTTCGAGTACCTCAAGCTCCATGAGAGCATCAGTTTCAACCTCCAGCGGATTGCGATCGAGAACAACAAAATCAGCCAGCTTGCCCGGTGCAATGGAGCCTTTCGTATCTTCTTCGAAGATCTGCCACGCAGCGTCGATCGTCATAGCGCGAAGCGCCGTCATTATGTCCACCCGCTGGTCTTCGCCGACAACAACGCCTGTACGAGTGCGGCGCGTGATTGATGAATGCATCATTCTCAGGGGATCCATAGGCGTCACAGAGAAGTCTGAGTGGTTGGAGAAACGGATACTTTTTTCCTGCGCCGATACCATGGGGCTCATGAATCCTGCGCGCTCAGGCCCGGTGTTCGCGATGTGCACATCGCCCCAGAAGAAGGTGTGCAAAGTGAAGAACGAGGGTGTCAGGCCGAGTTCGACGTAGGAGTCTAGCTGATCGGGTCGCATGAATTGCGAGTGAATGACACAATCCCGTCGATCATCTGACGCGCTGACACCGGCATCACGGATCGCGTCAACAATCATGTCGATTGCCGCGTCACCATTGGCGTGGGTGAATGTCTGGATGCCTTTGCTGACAAACTCCGCCACTACCGGAGCAACAACTTCCGGTGGGAAAAGCGGAAAACCAACATAATCGTCTTCGCCCTCCGGCCCTCCGGTAAGCAGCGGTTCACTCCAGAATGCTGTCTTGCCCTGCGGAGACCCGTCGAGCGGGATCTTTACGCCCTGCAATTTCAACCGGTTGCGATATGTGCCAAAGGCGAGTGCGGCCGTATCTGGAAGTTCCATGGGACCACCCTGAAAATTCGGGGCATACTCTGCAATCAGGGCTGGGAATTCGATCACAAGTGGCAAAGCAACAATATCGATCTTAAACCGGTCTTCATCAGCAGCCCTTATGAGGAACTCAAGGTCGGCCTTATGTGTTGCGCCCTCCTGAGCTGTCGTCACGCCGCGCGACGCATAAATGTCTTGCGCCGCATCCAGCGTGTCGAGAAGTTCTTGCTCGGACGGCTTGGGCAGCTCAGCGAAGATCGGCAGAAACGCTGTCTCCATCAGAAGCCCATCCGGCTCGTTTGAGCCGTCTTTACGCAAAATGAGGCCCCCGTCAGGGGTTGGGGTCGTTTCATCCATGCCGAAGATTTCGAACCCGCGAGAGTTCATTACGCAACCGTGGTTCGACACGTGGATCAACATAACTGGGTTGTCGGGAAAATGCGGATCGAGATCATCGCGCGACAGCTCTCTGCCGTCTGTGATCACGTTCACATCATAGCCATAGCCAATGATCCACTCGCCTGGAGCCGGCTGAACACTATCAACGTATTTTTGGATTTCAGAAACAATGTCAGCGATTGAGCCGACCGGGCCAACAGGCTCGCCAGACACGTTCACCCATCGCACAATCTGCGGCGCGTTCATGAAGTGGCCGTGGCTATCAACAAAACCGGGAAGCAAAGTTGCTCCCTGCAGGTCGACTCGTTCTGTTGACTCCGTGGCAAGCGCCATGATGTCGGTTTCGGATCCAACTGCTACGATACGTCCGCCCGCGACAGCGACCGCTTCCGCGATGGGCTCGGCGTCCTCGACGGTCAAAATTGTACCTCCGAAAAAAATCTTGGTTAGAGTGGCGCCCGTCTGTGCCCGAGCTTCACGGGGAAGCCCAAATGGAGATGCTGCAAACAGCGCAGCGGCCGAACCAGTTTTGACCACGTGACGACGCGAAGGATAAGTGATGTTGGATGATGCCATTCGTTGAATTCCTGACCTTGGTATTTTTGAAATAATAGCCTGACTGCGCGACATTCCAAGCGGCACTTGTTTTGAGCATCGATACCGTCGTGCAAGGTGGTCGGCGCGTCAACTTTTAACGCACCATCGTCAGCGCCGCTGCGCACCACACCCGTGATTGACGCGCTGAGAGAAGGGAATTCGGGCGAGCCATCCCACATGCTTGTGCTGGCAAAAATGGTCCGCGCAGGACTCGAGCCGGAAAACATATAAAATGTTCTGACTGGCTCGGCTCGACGTTTGTTTTTGGTTCTCGGCGATGCGATTCCGCGCTTACAGCAAAGGACCGCTTTCTGCCCTTCGCGACGGATGCTGCACCATTCATCAACGGAAACTTTGGGCTCGCTGCAGTCATTCACCGAATTTTGGTGACTGCCTGCTATGTAGCGGAAAGCAGTCCTTCATCGCTAGAAATTCGAACTTTGGCTCTCAATGACCGCTTTCACCAGCACCAGACGTTCGCTGCAGTCATAACGAGTGTCTCAGTTGCGGACAAAGTGAGCTTTCGCTGCAGTTACGTGAATGTCCGCTCCAGTGAAAGAGCTCTTCTTGAGCTGGTTACAAGTTGTTTCACGATAGATCCTGAATTCGTCTAGGCATTTGCGGTCATAGGATTGGCAATCTGTGAAATACGTTGGAACTTCTTCCTGTAAGCGGCGGGAGACAGGCCAACTCCACGTTTGAACACCCGTCTGAACGATGCGGGATCTTCATAACCAACCAATACGCCAACTTCATCGACAAGCTGTTCGTCGGTCTCCAGCATCTGTTTGGCCTCTTCAATCCGAAGGGCCTGCACATACTCTATCGGCGCAAATCCCGTCGCCGCCTTGAACCGGCGGGAAAATGTTCGGGCGTTCAGGCCAGAACGCGCCACCATTTGTTCAACCGGCTTGGCAACTTCGTAGTTTTCGGCAATCCATGTCTGACAGTCGGATATTTGCGCATCGGATGTTTCCATCGGCCGGGTCATCACAGCATAGGGGGATTGTCCTTCAGAATGTCCACTTATTAGGAACACTTTCGCGGTTTCAATCGCGTGCTGGTATCCGCAAAGTTTGGCAATCAGATAAACGGTAAGATCATGCCACGCGCTTACGCCGCCTGCTGTCACGATCCCGTCAGCTTCTTCTGTTAAGCACAAGATGCTTTCATTGCGAAAGGAAACATTGGGATAGTGGCGCTGAAACATGTCACGATATGCCCAATGGGCTGTTGCCTCTCGGCCATCCAGCATTCCACCTTCGGCAAGCAAGAGCGAACCTGAACAAACAGAAGTTACAAGCGCGCCATTGTCATGAACTTTCCGCAGCCAAGCAATTTCGCGCGGATAGCGCCCCTTTGGGACGTCATAAATCGAAGTATACATATCGCAAACAACAACAGCGTCGGGCGTGGCCTCGTCGTCGGCCGCCATATGCGGCTCAACTGGAATATTGCCCAGACAGTGAAATGGTTTCCCGTCCGCTGATGCAATCTTGATATCCAAAACTTCATTTCCCGGCGTTCCGGCCAACATGTCGGAATAGACAGCCCCAACCGAGGCCAGCACATCGTACAACCCGTACAATACTGAGGCTGAAGTTTCTGGCGCTGCCAGCAACACAATCAGGGGGTTCTTTTCTTGGCCCATTAGGCTCTCCTGTCCATTTCAGCACGGTTTTGACACGTTTGCCGTGGTCATTTGTCCAGTATGCCTTGGCGGCGTCCATATTGCCACTTCTTGCGCTAGGAGGAGTTGGGGTAGCCTGAAAAAAATCAATAGGGGTGATTACGATGAACAACTTATCCAACATGTTAGATACGCACTCACTTGAGTTTAGTGGTAATTTGATTGGCCCGGATGATAACCGGTTTAATGGTGCCCGTGCGGTTTGGAATGCGATGATAGATCGCCGACCTGCCGTCATTGCCCAGTGCAAATCTGCATCCGATGTCCAAGCGGCTGTGAAGCTCGCCGTCGCCCAGGATTTACCGATTTCGATTAAGGGCGGCGGACACAACGTAGCTGGGCACGCGGTATGTGACGGTGGCGTGATGATCGACCTTTCCGGGATGCGCGGTGTTGAAGTCGACCCAACCGCTCGTTTGGCCAAAGTTCAAGGTGGCGCATTGTGGCGTGATGTAGATACGGCGACACAAGAACATGGGCTTGCCACGCCGGGTGGTTTGATTTCTGACACCGGTGTGGCTGGGCTTACGCTGTCTGGCGGCATTGGCTGGCTGCGCGCCAAACACGGGCTTTCTGTCGATAACCTGGTTGCGGCTGATGTAGTGACCGCTGACGGGTCATTGGTGCGCGCCAGCACTGACGAAAACCCAGATCTATTGTGGGCGCTGCAAGGTGGCGGCGGCAATTTTGGCGTCGTTGTTAACTTTGAATTTTCCCTGCACCCTATGGGCCCGGAAGTTATGTTTACCGCACCAATTTATTTGTTGGAAGACGGTCCAGAACCAATCCGGGCTTGGCGAGACTTTTTAGCAAAACACGGGGACAAGGTTGGTTCCCTGTGCGAGTTTTCAACGGCAGGCGGCGAAGAATTTCCGGAAGAACACTGGGGCAAACGGGTCTTTACCCTTGCATGTATTTACAACGGAGACGCAGCCGAGGGTGAAGCGCTGACCCAGCCCCTTCGTGAACTTGGCGAATTGTCAACGGATTTCTCCGGACGGATGAACTACTGCGATGTGCAGCAGTTGTTTGATACTCTGGTGCCCGCCGGAGATTTCCGGTGTTATTGGAAGGCGCGCTATCTCAGCGAATTGTCAGATGAAATGATCGACCTGGCAATTTCTAATGCATTGGCGGCCCCATCAGACAATTCGATTTCATCGCTTTGGAATTTTGGCGGTGCAACAGCAAGGGTCGCCGCCGCTGACACCGCATTCGGCGATCGTTCTTTTGGCTGGATGTATTCGCTTGATGGAATTTGGTCAGACCCGGCAGACGACGTCGCTAACATTGCCTGGTCACGTGACGGCTGGTCCAACTCCGAACGCTTTGGTCATCATGGGCGCGTTTACCTAAACTTTGCGGGCCATGGCGAGGACAACGCGGAACTGACGCAGACAAGTTTCGGCCCGAACTATAAGCGGCTTGTCGAGATCAAAACAAAATACGACCCGCAAAACCGGTTCCAGTTTAATCAGAACATTGCACCTGAGACATAGGGCCAGCGAAGCATTTTGAAAGGAGCAAGACTTGTCTCAACCTGCACCCAGATTGCCACATCAGACGGATGACATCTTCTTAACCGATGGCGGAACCGAGACATGGCTTATGTACAAACGCGGCTTCGAGCTTCCGGAATTCAGCGCATTCCACTTGCTGAATGATCAACGGTCCGCAGCTGCGCTGCGGGAATATTACACCGCCTTCGCCAATATCGCAGTGAAGTTTGGAACGCCCTTCATCTTTGACAGCCTGACTTATCGCGCCAGTCGTGATTGGGGCGAGTTGCTTGGATATTCCACCGAGGGTCTGGCCGAGATGAACCACAAGTGCTTCAAGCTTTACCGTGAGTGCGCCGCTGACGCTGGTTTGACAGCTGAAAACACCGTTATCAGTGGCTGCATCGGGCCGAAAGGTGATGCCTATCAAACGAACAATGGCCTTTCTGCCGAGCGTGCCGAATTCTACCATAGCGAACAGATTGAGACGTTCAAAGCCGCCGGGGCCGATATCGTCACGGCACTAACCCTGAACACAACAGACGAGGCAATTGGTATTGCAAAGGCTTCAGCCCGAGCAGGCATCCCGTCGGTGATTTCCTTTACGATTGAGAAAGACCGCAAACTGCGCAGCGGTGAAACGCTGAAACAAGCGATTGAAGTGGTCGATGCCGCAACGTCAAACGCTCCGGCCTATTACATGATCAACTGCTCGCATCCGGTCGATTTTGGCCCTGCACTGGCCAGCGAGCCTTGGGCGAACCGTATCCGTGGACTTCGGGCCAACGCGTCGTCCTTGGATCATGGTACCTTGTGCCAGTTGGGCCATCTTGAAGAGGGCGATCCCGATGAATTGGCGTGCCAATACGTTAATATCAGGGCCGCACATCCGACAATGAATGTTTTTGGCGGGTGTTGCGGCACCGATTATGTCCATGTCGAGAAAATCGGGCGAGCCATGTTGGCCGCAGAGTAAGCGATCCGCACCAACGAACTTGCCACGTTAGCTGCCATTCGAAGCTAGCGCAGCATTCGTTTCTATGGGCTCAAAGCAGCTGTTCGCTGCAGGCTGCCTGAACGTCCGCTTTGCTGCCAGTGAGCAGATTTTGTATTTATAGGTCCAGAGCCTAGGGTGGGAAGTGCCAGCTTCAATTCCCTTCGATGATACCGCGTGACCACAGGTCAAGCATATAACGACAGAGTGAAAGTCACGAGCTAACCTTGATGGCTCTGTTTGAGCAAATCCACGCCGCCTCCGTTGCAAGTTTTCGCCACGTAAACTTGCGCAGACTATTCAACGCGAGATGTTTGGTCTATCGCGATCGAAAGCATTTTGATGGAGTTCAAAATGAAGCTTAGCGCACTTGAAATAGGCTGCGTACTATTGGCTGGCGTAGTGGCCGGGTCCGGTTTTGTAGCGGCAGCACGCGTACTGATTTCGGCAATCTGAAGTAGCCGCGCTGGGGCCGGGGTATAGGTGGGTGTTACGCTAAATCCCGGGGTGCAAAATGTCACAAACCGGCGCGCATGGTGCTGGAAAGACTGGGAAAAGTGCTTAGTAGCAAAGCCCTGCGGAGATTACACCCCGGTTTACGCCTGCGGTTTGGCCTGTTCCCTGCGTGTGTAGAAAAAAAAGGATGCGGGGGCGCCATATGCGCGCCACGGGATTTCCAGCGTTTGAGGCGCTGGGCGGTAACATATTGAAACTACAGTGATATGTCTGGGGCAGCGCAGTTTTGTGTCTCCCCGCCTGAGGAAGGGGCAGGTTGGTATTGTTCCAGCCCGGATTGCGCCATGCGCTTTTCATACTCTAAAACGGTCCCGGGCCAAAGCGTCGTGTTCCGGCCCTGTGCATCCTGATACCATGAGGCGCAGCCACCCACCTGCCATACGCTGTCTTCGTGCCGTTCGCGCATCTCCTGTTCGAAGGATTCCTGGTAGTCCGGGCGGGGTGTTATAATCTGCAGTCCGTCGCGGTTCATCTGGTCCAGCACTCGGCCGATGTGGCGAACCTGTGCTTCGATCATCAGCACAACCGAGTTGTGACCGAGGCCGGTATGTGGCCCGAGCAAGATGAAGAAATTGGGGAAACCTGCGATGGCAGTACCCAAATGCGCTTTCATTCCGTCCGACCATGCCTGGCGCAATGTCAGTCCATCGGATCCCGTTATGTCGAGGCGCTCGACCACATCTGTGACATGAAACCCGGTGCCCCAGATCAGAACGTCAGCATGTGTTCGGCTTCCGTCAGATGAAATGATCTGATCGCCCTCAATTGATGCCACACCGTGCGGGAGAACTGTCACGTTTTCACGCGCCAGTGCCGGGTACCAATCGTTCGAGCTGAGGATGCGTTTGCAACCGATCCTATAGTCCGGCGTCAACTGTTTGCGCAGGCCTGGGTCGGCGATCGCGCTTTCCAACGATTTGCGCCACATCTTCATGGCAAAATTTACCATCCGTTTTTCGCCGCTGAACACGCGGTGGCGATACTCGAAGACAATGTAAATCAGTTTCCGGCGTGCCCAAGGTAACACCGGGATGCTGCGATAAAGGCGGCGTAACCGGGGCGCGATTGGGCCATCCGGGCGGGGCAGGACATAGGGCGCGCTGCGTTGAAAGATTGTGACGTGTGCAGCAGTTTTTGCAATCTCTGGAACAAACTGGACAGCGGATGCGCCGGTTCCGACAACTGCGACGCGTTTTTCCTCAAGCGACGTGTCGTGATCCCACTCGGCAGAGTGAAAGCAAGGCCCGGGAAAGCTGTCCGCACCGGGTAAATCGGGGATGCTGGGCAGATGCAGCGCCCCTATGGCTGAGACTAGAAACCGCGCGGACCAGCGCTGCCCACTTTCGGTTTCCACCTGCCAGCGCATGCCGTCCCAGCGGGCAGATTTCAGCTGCTGCCCGAAATGGCATAGCTCGTAAATCCCCTCATCAAGGCAGACCTTTTTCAGATAGGTCTGAATTTCAGCGCCGCCCGCATAAGCCCGGCTCCAGTCCGGGTTCAGATGCGTTACCATGGAATAGAGGTGCGATGGGATATCACACGCGACACCGGGATAGGTGTTCTCGCGCCACGTCCCGCCAATCTCATTCGCTTTTTCAAGGATCGCAATGTCCTTGATGCCGCGTTTGCGGGCCTCAATCGCCATCGTCAGGCCGGAAAACCCGGCGCCGACGATCAGCATATCGGTTTGATAGTCCATGCGCTCGTCCCTCCCAAAACGACCGATATGGTTGGGTCAGACTATAGGTGCTGGATTGCGTGAGAACAGCCTCCCGTAGGGTCAGGCACCGTTCACGGTTTATTCAGCCGCGTAGGATTTCGCCATTTGGATCAAAAGGCGGCTCGGACAGAATGGTCGCCTTGTGCGGACGTCCCAATACCATCACCTCGACCTCATCCCCTGCTTTGGCATCGGTTACAAAGCCAAGCGCCAGAGACATGCCGACGGAATAACCATAAGCGCCAGAGGTCACGCGGCCGATACCCTGACCATTTTTGAAGACTGGCTCACCGCCGGTCGCGTCGGCGTTCGACGCGCTGGTGTCAGCCTCATCCAGATGCAAAAGGACAAGCTGTTCGCGGGCAGGGTTGGCTAAAACGGTCTCGGCTGCGTTCTTGTTCAGAAAGTCTTTGCTGAACTTGCACAACCGATCCAGACCTACCTCATGCGGCCAGTATTCGGGGCTGTATTCGCGGCTCCACGAGCCATATCCTTTTTCGACCCGCAACGACATCAGTGCTCGGCTTCCCACTGGGCCTGCGCCAAACTCCTGACCGACCTGAAGCAGGGCGTCATACAGGCGGGCCTGATCTTCGGTGGCACAGTGAACCTCCCACCCCAAATCACCCGTGAACGAAACCCGTAGGGCCAGTACTTCGATTCCGGCCAGTTCGATTTGGGCGGATCGCATGAAGGGGAAATCCTCGGTGGCCAGCGAGGTATTGGTCAGGCGCTGCAATAACTCGCGCGATTTTGGGCCAGCGACGTTGAACCCGCACACGGCCTCGGTCCGGCTTTTGAATGTGGTGCCATCGGGCAGGGGGACCTGTTTGAAGAACCGTTTGTGATACCGCTCGGCCAATCCGGATCCGATGATCCAAAACTCGTCATCGGCCACACGGGTTACAGTGAAGTCCCCGGCGATGCCCCCGCGTTTCGAGATCAGAGGCGTAAGACAGGACCTGCCGACCGATTTGGGCATGGTGTTGGTGAAAACAGCATTCAGCCAGTCCTCGCCTCCCGGTCCCTTGCAGACATATTTGGCAAAGTTCGAGATATCGATGATCCCCGCGCGCTCACGCAGCATCCGGCATTCCTCACCCACGGGTTCCCACCAGTTCTGACGGGTAAAGCCATTAGTGTCTTTGGTTCCTGGCGTATCCGCGAACCACAAGGGGTGCTCCCACCCTGCGTTCAGGCCAAACACTGCGCCTATTTGAGCTTGCGTGTCATAGATGGGGCGCGTGCGCGCTGGGCGGCCTGCGCTGCGTTCCTCGTTCGGGAAGTGGATCGCGAACCGGTGGGCGTACTGGTCCTGAACGCGGGCCATTGTGAACTCTTTCGTCGCCCAGTCATCGAACCGAGCCATATCCCAGGCGAACATATCGTACTGCGTTTCACCCTCGATGATCCATTGCGCCGCCATCAGGCCCATGCCGCCAGATTGTGAGAAGCCGGGGATGATACCGTTGCAACAGAAATAGCCGTCGACCTCGGGCACTGGTCCCATCAGCACGTTGCTGTCGGGCGACCAGATCATCGGCCCGTTGATAACCCGCTTGATACCGGCTTCACCCACGGCGGGCAGACGTTCGATGGCGTTCATCATATTCTCTTCGATCCGTTCCAGATCGTCGGGGAAGAGATCATGCGCGAAGTCGAGTGGCGTGCCGTCCTCGGCCCAGAATTTCATGTCCTTTTCATAGGCGCCAACCAGCAGGCCCTGACCTTCCTGCCGCAAGTAATACTCGCCGTCACGATCACTGACCGAGGGCAGCCGGGTGCCACGCGCTGCCACGTCCGCCATTGTTTCGGTCACGAAATACTGGTGCTCAGTCGGTTGTAGGGGCAGCTCAATTCCGGCAAGTTTGGCGACTTCGCGCCCCCACAGACCGGCGGCATTGACGACCCAAGGGGTGTGGATGTCGCCCTTGGGTGTTCGTATGATCCAAGTGCCATCTTCTTGCTGGTCAGTCGCCGTGACGGGGGTAAATCGATGGATCTCGGCTCCGCGTTGCCGGGCGCCCACCGCATAGGCGTTTGTGACGCCCGATGGATCCACATTGCCACCGTCTGGTTCATACATCACGCAGCGGATGCCATCGTAGTTGACCAGCGGGTTCAGTCGCTGGGCCTCTTTGATGCTGATCTCATAAAAGTTCATGCCGTAAAGCTTGGCCTTAGCGGCTTGCAGCTTCAGCTGATGTTCGCGTTCTTCGGTTTGAGCGAGGTAAAGCGAGCCGGGCTGGAACACGCCGCAGCTTTGGCCGGTTTCGGCCTCAAGCTCTTTGTACAGGTTCATCGTATAGTGCTGAATGCGGCTGATATTGGTGCTGTCATGCAGCCCGTGGATGTTTGCCGCCGCATGCCAGGTCGAGCCTGACGTCAGCTCATCCCGTTCCAGTAGCACCACATCCGACCATCCCAGTTTGGTCAAATGATAGAGGATCGAGCACCCGATCACCCCGCCGCCAATCACCACCGCCTGTGCATTCGTTTTCATGAGCCTGCCGTATCAAAGTTGGTCCCGCGGCCATGTGTCATCATCGTAATGGCATCGGCAACGGACATAAATTTCAAGTTGGGTTGAGTGAGTTTAATCTGAGGCTAAACTCAGAAATCCAGCTTATGCGCCCGGCCATATGCGACCAGCCGTTGGTTCAGCGCATCAGCTTCGGGCGCGCCGGATTCCAGCGCGAAAATGAAGGCATGTGTCAGGTAGAAACAGGCGGCGTCGATGTCTTGCATCGCTTCATGCTCATCCGCGGCTATCGTATAGCATCGGATCAGATCGGCATGATCATTTCGATCATGTGCGTCCAGCAAGAGGCGATCCAGCTCCTGTTTGTCCATGGGCGTCCCCTTCTACGGGCAACCGGTCAGCCACCCGGCGGCTGAACAATCCAAAAGGGTTACTCCGCGCGGCCGTTTTCAACTTGCGTCGCGACCCAATGGTGGAAGTTGTGCGTCGGGCCATCCATCGCGGGCGAGAACCGACCGCCATCGAATAGCATTCCATGCCGGCCCTTTTGCATGCCTTCGACCACAAAGACATCCTCTTCGAACACGGTTTTCCACAGCTGCGCGTTTGAGGCGCGCAGCCCGTCATGTTGGGGCGTGTCTTCGAGGCTTTTTGCGTAGTATAACTCGATGTGTTCTACCGTGTTTTCCTGATCGACCGGCTCCAACACGATGGCGAAAGCATGGTCGCGCTGAACGCCCAACAGAACGTTCGGGTACAGCGCTATATACTCTGCGCCTTCGTCCCATTTGTCGCTTAGCCCGTCGAAGTCCGGGAAAGTCGCGCCATCTTGATCTGTCAACTGGCGATAGACCATAGTGCCTTGTCCGGAATACTGGCCGCGTACTTCGATGTTATAGTGATCCTCCAGCCGGGAATAGCTGTTCAGGCCGGGATGTACCCACGGCAGGTGATAGCTTTCGCAATAATTCTCGACCGCCAGTTTCCAGTTGGTTTTGACCTCCAGCTTGAACGACGACGTTTCACCGCCGTGAAAGACGGGTTTGTCAAATTCTTCCCATCGCTCCAGCAGAGCGCCGTGAACTTCTTCGAATTCGGGCGCTGTGCCGTCAACATTCACAAAGATCACGTCGCGCCAGACGTAGGACCGCACGCGGATCAGACCCAGGTCTTCGCGATTGACGTCTTCGTGTTTGTTCTGGCCGGGGCCACCCACATGCGGGGTTGCGCGCAGCTCTCCTTTCAGGCTGTAGCACCAACTATGATAGGGGCAGCGGATTGCGCCGCCGATTTTGCGCGGCGTGTCTACCAGGATCATCCCGCGGTGGCGGCAGGTGTTTTGGAAAACGCCAACCTCGCCGTCTTTGTCCCGGACAATCAACAGCGGCATGCCCAGAAAGTCGACTGGTTTTGCATCGCCTTCTTCCGGAACATCCTTGCCAAACCCGATCCCGGACCAGTTGGCATACAGCACAGAACGCTTTTCTTCGTCGAAAACGATCGGATCGATGTAATGTTCGTTAGGCAGGCCATTTGCGACGTTTACATCGGCCAGAACGGAAGACAGCGCGCTATGCTTGTTCATCGGGCTCTCCTGAGGTTTTGCTGGATGCTATTAATCCCTATTGGCGGATTGAACCTGTTGGTCTCAATATCAGAAAAGCTCATCAGAGAGTGATTTCACCTAAACCGAACCTTCCTGAACCTCTTGAACGATCCAGTTTTTCAGGGCGCGGGCACTGTCTGAGAGTTCTTCATCCGGTCGCCCGACTAGGTAAAACTGGTTTGGAGCGGGCAACTGATGCGTGCCAATCGGCACCAGTTTACCTGATTGCAGCATGGGTTGGATCAGCCGCTGCCAACCCAGCGCCAGCCCCGCACCCTTACGTGCAAGCTGCAGCGCGACTGAATAGCTGTTGACGCGGGATTCAATGGGCACTGCGCCATTATATCCCAACTGCTGGAACCATTCGGGCCAGGTGGTCCAGGTGCGGTCTTCTGAATCCAGATAAATCAGCCGTTCAGAGGTCAGATCTTCAAGACCGGCATCCGCAAGCCTTTCTGCCATCTCTGGGCTTCCGACCGGGACTAGCTGGTCGCGAAACAGCGGAGTGTGTGACAGGTTGGGATCGCTGTCCCGCCCATAGCGAATGAAAAAGTCGACGTCAGGCCGATCGCGAAAGGGGCGATCCTGTGACAGTTGATCAACATTGACTTCGGGCATGTCCCGCCAGAACCGAATGACGGCCGGAGATAACCACAACGCGGCTACTGCGGTTGTCGATCCTACGGTCACCTTTCCGGCTGTCGATCGGTCGCGGATCATGCTCAGCGTTTTTGAGATGCGCCCGAAGGACGTGGACAGCGCGTCATAAAGCGCCTTGCCATCCTCGGTCAGATCAACGCCGCGATGCTTGCGTTGAAACAACGGTGTGTCCAGATCGCCTTCAAGCGCCTTGATCTGGTGACTGACCGCGCCGGGTGTGACAGACAGTTCAACGGCGGCGTTCTTAAAACTCAGGTGGCGGGCGGCGGCCTCAAAAGCTGACAAGGTTGTCAGCGGCGGCAGGTTGTAGTGGCGTCTGGACATGGAAGCTGGTGAATCGTTTTTCGGTTTAGTTTAATTTTTGTCAACTCAGTTTTAGTTTTTTTGAAGGTGAAAGCTATAGCGCTTTTGATGATTTGATGTTTTTCTGGCTCAAGTTAAAGGCGGATGTCGCATTTTTCGTCAATGCGTCGGTTCTGGCCGAATTTAGAACGGAGCGCCACTATAGTCAGTTCTACCAACAAACGTTGTGTTTTTCGGGCTTTTCGAGAGAATTTTCTGGGCGTCATAAGATGGTACTGCGACACAACGATGTCCCGAACTGACAAACGGGAAAGGTCGAAAGGGGAAGTGAAGGAGGCGCGAACCCATTCCCAGTTGGTAAGACCTAGTATCGCCTGATTGCACGGTGTGTTGAATTCAATGCAACTCAGAAGGCGTAAGATCATGCGGCAGTGCCGCATTTCTGAAACACAGAAACGAAACAAGAAAGAGCCGATACGTCTGCTGCAGCACCTTCCCCATCGTTCGAGGCGACTGGGCGAATAGCGTGAAGTGCAGAGACAGTATCGCAATTGATACAGCACCACGGAGGAGCAACATGTCGATACCCGAACCCTTTACGGATCTAGAGATAGAAACGGCCGATGCCGGATTCTATGAAAATTACAGCGTCCCAATTGCCCTAATCAGTAAGGGCATCATGGTTGCCCTTGTACTGTGGGCACTTGTCTTCCCGGCCAATGCCAACAGCACACTTGGCAGCTGGAATGGGAAGTTGCTGGAAATCTTCAACAGCTTCTACGTCGTCATTGTCGGCCTGTTTGTCATCTTCCTCGTCATTGTTGCCGTCCTTCCGTCGACCGGAAAACGGATTATGGGAACAGCGGGCGAAAAACCCGAGTTTTCGAACTTCTCCTGGTTCTCGATGATGTTCGGAGCGGGACTGGGTGTCGGCCTGATGGTTTTTGCCACCGCTGAACCGTTGGGCCTGTGGGGATCGAACCCCGAAGTCGTGGCCGGTGCAGTTGCAGGCAATGATCCAGAGTCCGTTCAATCCGCGTATCGGTATACTTTCCTGCATTATGGCTTTCATGCCTGGGCAATTTACGTGGTGACCGGCCTGTCGCTGGCCTACTACGCCTATACCCGTGACATGCCTCTGACCATTCGCGCGGCTCTTACCCCGCTTTTCGGTCGTCTGATGAACGGTTTTCTCGGCCACGTCGTTGACGTTCTGGGCGTTGTTGCAACGATCCTGGGTGTGTCCGTTACGATCGGGTTTGGTGTCAGCCAGTTCATCGACGGTCTGTATGCAATCACCGGCATGGAATGGATCATGGATTTTGGCGGTGAAGTACCCACGCCAAGCAAAGTTGGACTGATCGCGGGTCTGGTTGTCATCATGGGTCTGTCGATTATTTCGGCGGTCTCGGGTGTTGGTCGCGGTGTTAAATACCTGTCGAACCTGAACCTTGTTCTGTCGATCATCCTGCTGGGCACCTTTGTGATCTTCGGCTCTTTCGTATTCGCCATGACAACCTATGGCACAGCACTGTTTGACTACCTTCTGCACTTCCTCTCGCTGAGCTTTGGAGCATACGGTCCGTTGTCGACCGAAGCGTTTGCAGCGGCTCTGCCTGCAGAAGCGCAGGCGCATGCGGCTGATCTGGTGGGTGGCGCAACCAACGCATGGGGCAGCTTTGATGGCTTTAAGAGCGGTCTTGAAGGTGCTGCGGCTGAGCTGAGTGACGACACGCTGGCGGCTGTTTATGCAGCAGGTGAGCAAGGCCGTCAGTTTGGCTGGCAGTCGGGCTGGACCACCTTTTACTGGGCTTGGTGGATTGCGTTCTCGCCGTTTGTGGGCCTGTTCCTGGCGCGCATCTCCAAGGGTCGGTCTGTGCGTGAGTTCATTCTGGGCTGCGTACTGGCGCCGGCGCTGGTTTGCTTTGCGTGGATGACTGTTCTGGGTGGTACTGCGATTGATCTGGAATTGGCTGGTGCAGCTGAAGGCGCGATCATCGGTGCGTCGAACACCAACAAGTTGTTCGTGACGCTGTCTTACATGATCGACGGTGGGCTTCTGTCCATGCTGAACGTCATGTGCGTGATCCTGATCATGACCTTCCTGGTGACTTCTGCGGACTCAGGCATTCTGGTTATGAATACCATCATGTCCGGTGGCAGCCAGGAAACCGGGGTCAAGCACCGTATCATCTGGGGTGTTATCCTGACCGCCGTGATCGGTGCGCTGATCTTGGCCGCTGGTGAAAACAACCCGATGGACGCGTTGCGCAATGCGATGATCATCGGTGCACTGCCCTTTACCATCGTGATGGGCCTGATGATGGTTTCGCTGACCAAGGCGCTCTATCGTGACGGTCGGCGCGACAAGCATGCTGATGCAAGCACGCAGGCCGCTGAATAAGCGCAGGTCTTAATGCCAAAAAAGACGCCGCCCCAGTTGGGGCGGCGTTTTTCGTTCCGGGTTCCCGTGTCGTTTCCTGCAAGCAGATATCGCAATCAGTGAGGTGCACCGCCGCCGAATCCGTCAATCTGAAAAGTAAGATTGGAGGATTGCCCCGTGAACATTCGTACCGCGACACGCTCGGGCGGACGCTCTGCCCGTCGCGCCCTGCGCACTGCCCCGAACTTTGAAATGCTGCCTGGCCTGACCCGAGGCATCCCCTTGTGTGAGGTGATGGATGGCGCTCAGGTCGAACGCATCGATAGTGCCTCGATGGGCATCCTTGAGAACGTTGGCGTTCAGTTCCGAGACCCCATCGCGCTGGAAGACTGGAAGAAGGCCGGTGCCAAGGTCGATGGCGAGCTGGTTTACCTCGACCGTGGTTTGGTGCGCGAGTTGATTGCCACCATACCCAGCAATTTCACTTATCACGCGCGGGACCCTAAAAAGAATGTGCGGCTGGGCGGTAAGCACTCGATCTTTGTGCCGATGACCGGCGCACCATTCCTGCGCGATCTGGACGACGTGCGCCGAAATCCGTTGCTGGAAGATCTGGCGATGTTCCACAAACTCAGCCACATGATGCCCGCGCTGCATTCCTCGGCGCATCACATCGTGGAACCTTATGACCATCCGATCAGTCAACGCCACCTGCGCATCACCTATTCGTCGATGAAATACTCGGACAAAACGTTCATGGGCATGACCACCTCACCCAAGAACGCCGAAGACGTCATGGACATGTGCGCGATCTTGTTTGGCGAGGAATTTCTTGAAGATCACCCGGTGGCCACCGGTAACTGCAACGGCAACTCGCCGTTGGTGTGGGACGAAACCATGCTGGGTGCGTTGCGGGCCTTTTGCCGTCGCAATCAACCAGTGCTCTGCTCACCCTTCGTTCTGGGGGGGGCCAACACGCCCGCATCTGTTCCGGCCACTGTGGCACAGCTGAATGCCGAGGCGCTGAGCGCACTGGCCTACACGCAGGTCATACGCAAGGGGGCTCCAGCGATCTATGGCCACTACCTGTCGACCGTGTCGATGAAATCCGGTGCGCCGATGGCGGGTACACCCGAGATCAGCCTGATGAATTTCATGATTGGTCAGATGGCACGGCATTATGGGGTCCCGTGGCGTACTTCGAATACGTTGGGTGGGGCCAAGACTTTTGACGCGCAGGCCGGATATGAATCTGCCACCACCTTGCAGGCAGTCATGCATGCGGGCGCTAACTACATCTGGCATTCAGCCGGATGGAATGAGGCCGGGATGCACTGTTCCGTCGCCAAGTTTATCGTCGACGCCGAACAATGCGCGATGGCCCATCGCATGGCTGAGGGGCCGAAATGGCACGATTTCGATCAGGCCCTCGCAGCGGTTCCGGATGTTGGACCTGGTGGTCACTATCTTGGTCACCCCCATACACAGGACAATTTCCAGAGTGCATTCTTCATGCCCGAGCTGTTCGACAACAACTCGATCGAACAATGGCAGGCCGAAGGGAGCGTCGAAATCACTGCGCGCGCCCTGAACCGCGCGCGCGCGTTGCTGGCCGAGTATGAAGAGCCCAAACTGGATGAGGCGAAAAACGAGGCCTTGCTGGACTACATCGCCCGACGTGAGCGAGAAATCCCGGCCGCTGATGAGTTGAACCAAAGTTACTGAAGTTACTCCCCCGCATTCCACCCGTCCGGCCAGTTGGGCGGGTTTGTCCCTTCAATAGCAGTACGGAACACAAGCCGTGAAAATCGCTGAAATTCACATCTATAGCCACGATCTGCCTGTCAAAAACGGCCCCTACACAATGGCCAATGCCGAGGTCTGGGCGCTAGACACCACATTGGTCAAACTGGTGGCCGACAACGGGTTGGTCGGATGGGGCGAGACCTGCCCGGTTGGCCCCACTTACGCTGAGGCACACGCCGCTGGTGCTCGGGCTGCGTTGGCTCAGATGGCCGAAGGACTATTGGGTGCCGAGGTCTCTCCACTAGGACTGCACCGACGAATGGGCGGCCTTTTGAACGGACACAACTATGCCAAGGCGGCTATCGACATCGCGGCACATGATCTGCTGGGCAAGCAGTTTGGGATCAGCGTGTCGGAACTTCTTGGCGGTGCCGAAGTGGACAAGGTTCCGTCATATTATGCGACGGGGGTTGGGGCACCCGACGATATAGCCGTTCTGGCCAGGGAAAAATTGGCCGAAGGTTACCTGCGCCTGCAAATCAAAGTTGGTGGCCGGCCGGTTGAAATCGATATCGAAACCATCCGCAAAGTGTGGGAGGCAATCGGCGGGTCCGAAATGCGCTTGGCCGTGGACGGAAACCGCGGCTGGACAACCCGTGACGCGTTGCGTGTCACCCGCGAATGCCCGAACATTCCGTTTGTCATGGAACAACCCTGCGATACGATCGAAGATCTGCAAAAGATACGGTCACAAGTGAGCCACCCGATCTACATGGACGAAAATGCCACCAATCTGAACACGGTTATCACTGCGGCGGGCACTGGTCTGGTGGATGGGTTCGGTATGAAGGTCACGCGGATCGGTGGCCTGCAGCCAATGCGCGCGTTCCGAGACATCTGCGAGGCGCGTAATCTGCCCCATACCTGCGACGACAGCTGGGGAGGGGACATTATTGCCGCAGCATGCACACATATCGGCGCGACTGTTCGGCCCGATCTGCTGGAAGGCGTTTGGCTGGCTGCGCCATACATCGAAGGCAATTTAGATGCCGAGAATGGAATCAGCATAGAGGGTGGGCATATCCAAGTTCCAACCGGGCCGGGGTTGGGCGTCGTTCCCGACGAAACCTGCTTTGGCGCGCCGGTCGCATCTTTCTGACGGAGCATATCATGGAGTTTGCAGGAAAATCGGCTTTGGTCACGGGCGCTGCTGGGGGAATAGGAACCTCTCTGGTGCGCCGCCTACGTGCCGCCGGCGCGCAGGTTGCCGTTGCTGACCGCCTGACCGACGGGATCGAGGCTGATGCCCATCTGCCCGGCGATCTGCTGGACCCGGTCTATGCCGATGCGCTGCCGAAACGGGTGGCAGATGCGCTGGGCGGGTTGGACATTGTTGTTAACAATGCGGGTGTCATTACGCGGGGTGCCGTCACGGAAACCTCGGATCAGGATTGGTCTCTGTCTCTGGGCGTGAACGTCGACGCCCCCTTTCGCATTTGCCGCGCTGCGATCCCGATTATGGCTGCGAACGGAGGCGGGGCGATCGTAAACACCGCATCCTGCTGGGGCCTGCGCCCCGGTCCAAACCACGCTGTCTATTGCATGACCAAGGCCGCGATTGCCTCTCTGACTCAATGCATGGGGATGGACCACGCCCATCAGGGCATCCGCATCAACGCGGTTTGCCCGAACGAGGTGAACACGCCTATGTTGCGATCCGGTTTTGCCAAGCGTGGCTTCGACCCGGACACAGCTGTCGCCAAGCTGGGGCAGACTGTTCCCTTGGGGCGAATCGCGGAACCCGAAGACATTGCTGATGTGATCCTGTTTCTGGCCTCGGATGCGTCGCGCTATATCTGTGGCGCGGTGCTTGAGGTGAACGGAGGCAAGCCAGTATCATGACCCGATTTGAAGGCAAAACCGCCCTAGTCACCGGCGGGCGCAGCGGGATCGGTCGGGCCATTGCTGAACGGTTGCGTCAGGACGGGGCGCAAGTATTTACCGCGCAACGCGGGCAAGATCTCAGGTTCGAAGGGATCGAGGCAGATTTTGGTGATCCGAGCAGCCCGCAATCTGTGGTAAATCAAGTCGTTGAGCGGGCAGGGCGTCTGGATATCCTCGTCAACAACGCGGGCATGATGCAGGAAGCCCTTGTCGAAGACATGAGCCTGGAGGATTGGCAGCGCAACCTGACAGTCAACCTGACGGCTCCTTTTCTGCTGATCAAGGCGGCGTTGCCCCATCTGCGGCAGACGCAAGGGAACATCGTCAATATCGGCTCAATCGAAGGATTGGGCTGCAATCCTGGCCACGTGGCCTATTGTGCGACCAAAGCCGGGTTGCACGGATTGACCCGTGCCGTCGCCGTGGATCACGGGGCGGAGGGGGTCCGGTGCAACGCGGTGGCGCCCGGCTGGATCGACACTGAACTGAACATGGGTTTCATCGACGCTCAGCCGGACCCGGATGAATTTCGCCGCGACATTGGCCGCATCCATCCCGTCGCCCGGACCGGCCGACCAGAGGAGGTCGCGGCAGTGGTAGCGTTTCTTGCGTCCGAGGACGCCAGCTTTGTCACCGGTCAGATTTACACGGTGGATGGGGGTCGCATGTCCAAGCTCAGCCTGCCCTGACAGGTCATTCCTTTCCTGAACGCCACTCTTTCCAAATCAGATAGCTATTTGCACCCAATGATGCGAACGGCTCTGGCGGCAGGCGCAGCGGCATCGGTTGGGCCAGGAAATGATCCGCTATGTCCGATCCGCCCTGCGTGACCAATTCCGCCACTGCCATGCCCTGCAGTGTCCCTCGGGCAATTCCCAAACCGTTCTGACAACAGGCCGAGAAGATGCCAGTGTCCAACTCTCCGAACGCCGCTGATCCGTTTCGGCTAAGGCAAAGCATTCCGGCCCAACGATGCTCCATTCGTACGTCCGGCAGATGCGGAAATCGTTCGCGGAACTTGCGGTCGTGCACCCACCCTGCATTGCGCAGGCGCATGGGGCTGGTCTCGATCGTCGGGTGGAAGGTCGAGCAGGTGCGGATCAACAGTCGGTCGCCATAACTGCCCGAGACGCGGCGGACTGAGGTGCCCATTGGATCGGCTGGGGTGACGGCCCAGCGGGGCTGGCCTCCCAATGTCTTGATCTGTTCAGGCGTCAATCGCTCAGTGATCGACGCGTAAAGACAGACATGCATCAGCCGCCGTTCGTAGAACCCGAAGCTTTCCAAATGGCCATTATTGGCCAGAATGATCCGACCTGTCGAAACTTGCGCGTTGGGTGTTTTTACCAGCCACCCCGTGCCTTGTTTCTCAAACCCGGTCACGGGAGAGTTTTCGAACAGATCAACTTGTGACGATAAGTGGGAGGACAGAGCCCGAATGTAACCGGCGGGCTGAATCATCACCGTGCCGGGCGCATAAAGGCCCGAGCTGTAGTGCGGGCTGCCCGTGATCTCTTGCATCTGTTGGCGGTCAAAAAGCGTGCTGGGCTCTCCCAACCGATCCAGATGTGCGGCGAATTCGCGGTTGTGCTTGTCCCCGGCTCGTGTGGCTGCGGCGTTGAATTTACCGCAGGGGTCGAACATTTCCTGCGGCAGCTCGCATTCTTCAGCCACGTTGGTTGCATATCTTATTGCGCGGCGGTTTAGCGCTATGGTTGCGCGGTCCGCTTCCAGCCCGTCTCCGGTGTAATTATCCGACGCCAGATCGTGGGGCAGATCGATCATGAAGCCCGAATTGCGACCCGCGGATCCGTCGGCAAAACGACCGGCCTCTAGCAGAACAACCTTGAGCGCTGGGTCAACCTGATGCAGCCGGTGCGCAGCGCTCAGCCCGGCAAACCCGCCACCGACAATTGTGACGTCGGCTGAGATGTTCTGTTCAAGTCGGGGTAGCGATGTTTGGGGCGGCAGAATGGCGTTCCACCCAGCCGACCCGGTCTGTCGTGGCAGCCGTTTTGCAGTATAGGCCGTCAATCGATCGCCTCGTCCGCGTCATCGGCCAGATCAATCCAGATGGTTTTCAACTGAGTGTACTGGTCGTGGGCGTGGACCGAGTTATCGCGGCCACCAAAACCGGATTGTTTGTAGCCTCCGAAGGGGGTGGTGATATCGCCCTCGCCAAAGCTGTTCACCGTCACGGTTCCGGCGCGGATCGCCCGCGCGCCGCGGATGGCACGCTTGGCGTTAGCCGTAAAGATCGAAGCACACAGGCCATAGTCGGTGTCATTGGCAATCTTGATGGCCTCGTCAAAGCCAGACACTTCGATCACCGACAGAACGGGTCCAAAAATCTCTTCGCGCGCCAGAGTGCTGTGATTGCCGGGTACTTCGACCACGGTCGCTTCGACAAAACCCTTGTTGGCATTGCCACCAATCACCACGTTTTCGGCTTGTTCTAAGTAGCCGCAGACCTTGTTGTAGTGGCCTTCGCTGACCAACGCGCCCATTCGGGTTTCCGGGTCCAGCGGATCACCGATGTTCCACTGCTTCGCGTGATGGGCGATCCGCTCCAGCAACTCGGCCTTTACGTCCTTGTGCACGATCAGACGGGACGAGGCGGAACAATTCTCACCCATATTCCAGAACGCGCCATTCACGACATGGGCCGCCACGCGGTCAAGGTTCTCGGCGTCATCCATCACGATGGCCGGGTTCTTGCCGCCCATCTCCAACACAACCTCCTTGGCGTTGCTTTCCGCCGAATAGGTCAGGAACCGTTTGCCAGTGACGGTCGAGCCGGTGAAAGAAACCATGTCGATATCCATGTGTCGACCGATGGGCTCGCCCACGTCAGCACCGTCACCCGGAACGATGTTCAGAACGCCGCGCGGCAGGCCCGCCTCCATCGCCAGTTCCGCGAGGCGCAGGGCGGTCAGCGTGGTCTCGGTTGCTGGTTTCACCACAACCGAGCAGCCCGCCGCCAAGGCAGGCCCGATCTTCCACGCCAGCATCAGCAGCGGGAAGTTCCACGGCAGCACCAACCCCACAACACCGATGGGTTCGCGAACCACCATGGCGATGTGGTCGTCGCTGGCGGGCGAGACCTGATCATAGATTTTGTCGATCGCCTCGGCATGCCATTTCAGGCAATGGATCGTTTCGGGGATATCCACGGTTTCGCAGTCATAGATGGTCTTGCCGCTGTCGATACTCTCCATCACTGCCAATTCACGGGCATTGCGGGTCATCAACTTGGCCAGTCGGATCAGTATGTCCTTGCGATCCGAGGGGTGCATTCTGGACCAGCGTCCATCGTCAAACGCCTCGCGCGCTTTTTCGACGGCAAAATCCACATCCGCCGCGTCGCAAGCGGCAATATCGGCCAGTTTCTCGCCTGTGGCGGAGTTCACCGTCGCAAAGGTCTTGCCCGAGATAGCCGGGCGGAAAGCGCCGTCGATGAAGGCCCCGGTGGGCAAGGTCAGGCCCGCAGCGATGGATTTGTATTCGTCCTGTGTCAGCAATTCCATGCCTTAGCCCTCCGCCACGATATCTGCGATTGTTTTCTTCAGCACGCGCGTCACCTGTTCCAATGCGCGTTTGTCATCCTTGTTCAGCCCCTTTAGCGGGGGCCGCATCGCGCCTGCGTCGATCCCGTTCATGGTGACGCCATGCTTGATAGTCTGGATGAACTTGCCGCCCTGTTCCAGCACCCGCATCAACGGCATCATGGCGGACATGATGCGGCGGCCCTTGGCGAAGTTCCTTTCGACAACGCAGGCTTGATATAGTGCTACATGTTCGGCTGGCAGGAAGTTCGACCCACCGCAGACCCAGAACGGTGCGCCCCAGGCGAAGAATTCCAGCGCCTGATCATCCATGCCGCAGCCAAGCTGGATATGCGGGTAATCCCTCGCCAACAAATGCACCCGGTTGATATCCCCCGAGCTTTCCTTAATGCCGCAGAAGTTTCGGCTGCGCCCCACGCGGTCAAGGAATTCTTCCCCCATCATTGTACCGGTGCGGTGCGGGTAGTTGTACAACATCACCGGCAAGTCAGCGGCCTTGTCGATAGCCAGCGCGTTCAGGGCGTTTTCCCGATCGGTCGGCACAGAATAGGGTGGGCTGGCCAGCAGGATCGCGTCTGCGCCAATCTCACGCGCGCCCGAGGCCAGCGCGATGGAATCCGGCGTCAGCATCGCTCCAGTTCCGACAACCAGAGGCAACCGGCCTTTCAACTGCTTGTGCGTGAACGACGCCAGTTCCAGCCGTTCTTCGACGGTCTGGGCATAGTTCTCACCCGTTGACCCGCCCGAGATCAGCCCGTGCACACCATTCTCGATCAGGTATTCGATCACGTGGGACAGGGCATCCCAGTTCACGCGGCCATCTTGGTGATAGGGCGAGACCACCGGGGTATAGATCCCCTCAAATCTGAAAATCGGGTTCATTCCGTCCTCATGCAGGTTTCGAAAGGGGCGGGATACCCATCGGGATATCCAGCGCAGCAGGCATCACGAACAGTTCGATTTGGTCGCGTGACAGGTTCCAGTGGTCCTCGGCCAGCTGCGCAGCAGCCGCCTCATCGCCCGCCTCGATGGCGGCGATGATGGCGTCATGCTGGCGACTTGCCTCGGACAGGTTCTCGGTCTTGTGCGCGGATTGGGGTCTATAGAAGGTCATCCCGATCCGGGCATGGTCGATCAGCAGCCGGTTGAATGATGGCCGCAAGTAGACATTGCCTGACATCTCTCCGGTCACATCATGAAAGCGATTATTGGCTAGCGCCCGATCTTCGGCGGATCCGGATTGCAACGCAGCCTTGAACGCCTGTTGCGCGTCTTTCAGGTCGTTGATCTGAGTTCGTGTGGCGTTCTGCGCGGCAAGTCGCAAAACCGCGCCATAGACCATGGGTGCAGCCAGAAAGAAGTCACGCAGGGTGGTATAAGACATCTCAGACACCCGGGCACTGCGATTGGTGCGCAAGTCCAGATAGCCTTCTCCCGCCAGTTGCCGGAACACTTCACGCAATGGCGTGCGGGACAGGCCGAAAGCGTCGGACAGATGCGCTTCGTCCAAATCTGTGCCTGGTTGCAGGCGCAGCGTCAGGATCGACACTTTCAGGTGCTCCATCAACTCGGCCTTTCGGGATTTGGCGTCGTCTTTCATCCGTTCCTCCAACAGTCGCTGCGCGAATCGTGCCGGCTATTTCGTTCATTCTCTGTATTCCAATAAAATACAAGTTGTATACAGAAAAGAATCGTGCAGCATAGGCCGTCGACCACGTCAAACTGAATCGGACGTCTATGCGCCAACCCCGCCACATCACTTTCATCCTGATCGAGGAATTCTCGCATCTCGCCTTTTCCTGCGCGGTCGAGCCGCTGCGCATTGCCAACCTCGTCAGCGGTCAAGATCTGTATGAGTGGTCTTTTGTATCCGAACACAGCAAGCAGGCCGTCTGTTCCAACGGGTCGGTGACTTTGGTTCATGGGGGACTGGACGCGCTGCCAAAGACCGACCAACTGTTTGTGCTGTCAGGTATTCATATGCGCAACCATGTCTCGCGCCCTTTGCTTGCAACCCTGCGGCGCGAGCGGGCGAGAGGTACGGCCATCGGGGCCTTGTGTTCGGGCGCGTGGTTGCTTGCCGAGGCAGGATTTCTGGACGGGATGCAGGCCGCCATTCACTGGGAGTACCACGATGCCTTTATGGAGGCCTTTCCCGAGGTGAATCTGGTGCGCAGTGTCTTTGTCGCCGATGAAAAGCACATCACCGCCTCGGGTGGCACGGCGACCGCCGACCTGATGTTGCACCTGATTGAAAGGGACCACGGCGAAGAGTTGTCCATCGCGGTTGCTGACCAGATGGTCTACAACGCCGTGCGCAATGCCACGGCCAAACAGCGCGTGTCCCTTCAATCGCGTAACGGGATGCGCAATGCACATCTCGCCAAGGCCATTCACACCATGCAGGATTGCATCGAGGCCCCGGTGTCCCCGTCTGAGATAGCCGAGGATCTGGGGATATCTACGCGCCAGTTGGAGCGGCTGTTCGGCAAATACCTCAACACGTCACCCAAGAAGTACTTTATGGAGCTTCGGCTGGAACGCGCCCAGAAGCTGTTGTTGCAGACCGAAGCATCCGTCACCGAGGTGGCAATGGCCTGCGGGTTCGAAAATCCGGGACATTTTTCGCGCGTTTACCGGTCGAGTTTTGGTGTGACGCCACATGCCCAAAAGAACAAGATAGACTAAGTGATAAGGACGGGGGGAGCGTCTCTGTCCTAAGGCGAGCCTGGCTGAACAGGCGCTCACCCCCTGATCCTGCTTCGTACCCCCTCGTTAAAACTTTACTGGTAAACTGGTCAGCAGGATTGAGTATTCATACATATCGAAGTGGGCATAACTATTACAAGATCGTGTCAGATATGTGTGCTTTTTGTTTAAAACATTAACGTTTGCGGTGTTCACCAGTTGACCAAATGGCTCAAAACAGGCCAACTTATAGGGTGAAATGTATAGACAGACTCTGAAGTTGGCCAAAAAAGACGACAAATCGGGAAATTCTGACCGCAATTCCCATGCCGGCGATGCCGTCAGATTTTATATCTTCATCACAAATTGACGGTGGAGGATATCAATGCACTTGGAAATCGGTAAATCTGACTCCCGCTTCGCTAACGGCGCGGTTTCTCGTGCCAGTCGCGAGCGTCAGATTTGCGATGCGGCCAAATTGGCCGAAGCTGCCTTTTCCGAACTGACCGCTGTTGCGGGTCGCGCACCGGATATGGCTGCGTCCAACGGTCAGGTTTTTCAGGTGTTCCGTTGGTATTTCTTGTCGGCTTATTGCACGCGGCTGCTGACCAACGCCGCCCATCGGCTAGAGCTTCAAACTTTACAGGTCTCGATGGACGTGTTCAGCGCCGTTAGAATGGTCCTGTCGGACACAGAGGTTCAGGCATCCATGGCCCTGGCTCAGGGTGAAGTGACAACACCGGCCGCGGCGCGCTTGAACAAGATCGGATGCCGTGGACATTCTGCGGGCTGGATCGCCGCAAAGATGAATCAGCAAGGTCGGGACATCCCATCAGAGATCAAGAGCTCGCTTGCGGGCGCATTGTCAGCGTCGGAACGGCGCATTTGACGCGACCGGCGATCCCAGCGCGCGCTGGGTAATTTCGACAAAAAAACTCAACGCACTGTCGGTTTCTCAATGGGAGAGTGGATCGACAAATTCAAGTTTCTCCCGGCAAGTGGGGCTTGCATACGCCATGTCCCGATCCCCGTTTCAGGATGGTTGCATTCATACTCCGCGAACAAGTCGTTGAGCTGAATGGTCCAAAGTAAACTCAATACGTCACGCGCAATTCGAACCGCACCACCGCGGCTTGATGCATCCAATGCACATGCAATCGGGTAAGGAAGAACGGAACCTGGACGGATGTGGCATGATAACGATTTATGAAGAAGACTCGCTGAATGTATTGGTGACCGTTCAGGATCAGCAGACATCACAACCATTAAACCTGACAGGTGCGACTGTTGAGATTGTTGCTGGTCGGTTTGCAGGTGAATCGGTTCAGGCCGACGCTGACATATTGGACCCCAAGCCCAACGGGCAGATTGCCGGTTCATTCCCAGCGGGGGCCTTACGATGGGATTGTGGTGTGATGAATGTCGATCATCATCACTTGGTCTCTCCACGAGCGGAGCGAGCCATAGAGGGCACCTGAATGTGTTGGCAGCGAAACTGCAATACCTTCAGGGGAGGACTTCACATGGTTGGTGTTTGATGAAGGAGACGAAGGTCGACGCACCTTAACAGTGGCCTATAGGGTTACTACTACGTATGCGGAGGGACCTTTAACAAACGCCACCCTTGCTACACTGTGTGCAACTTGGCTTTTCAACTGATAACGCCCTTATGCACAGACACGTCGATATAATCTGACGGGACCTGAGCCCCGCCATCTCAAGACAACAATCATCAGAAGTACACATGAAGTGCCCGATAGGTTCCGCTTAAGGGAAACTCACGGGGCAACTCACGGGATTTGCTAGGGTGAGATGTCCAGCACACAGGACGCTTCACCACAGATGGTCTGCTATCAGTCTTCCTGTCGGTCGGTGATAACGCAATGCTGACATCGCCTCGAAGTTCCATGAAAAGAGGCACTTCAGAAATTCTGTTTACGGTATGTATGTGGGTGAATTTACCCAGTCTGGCCATCAAGCCTGCCTGACGAGCGTTTACTTACCTCACGTGGGGAGGATTTTTATAAGTATATGATATAAAACATCTTTCTAAGTGACCCTTTGCGGATATCTAAAGGCCGACGAACGCTTGCTTACTGCTGCAGCTTGGGGGCGAGGGTGTCTAACGTCACTCACGTCACAGCCAAAGGTCCGCCTTAACCGACAAAAATGACCTGCGGGTTGTTAAATCAGTGCCTTAGGCTCTGGACCTATAAATGCAAAATCTGCTCACTGGCGACAGAGCGGGCGTGCAGGCAGATTGCAGCGAACGGCTGCTCCGAGCCTAATGCCGTAGTTGAGATCAAGCGCAGTGAATGTTAGCGCCTGGCTCGTCGAAAACACTGGCGCTGAGCGCGACAGGTGGGCATTTCAAAGCTAAGACTGCCACTCATTGCGAGCGGACCAAGGCACGGTTCCAAACCTGTAGTCCGGAATGCCTCATGACTAGACGAGCATAGTCTTCAGGTCCCGATATCGCGCGTCCCTCTTTGCTGCTGATGCAAGAAACTTCTGTCGCCGCTTTTCTGAAAACATACCTTTGCGCCGAGCCAAGAAATACAAGATCGATGGGATAGTCCCAGGACCATTCCCAGCAATGCGGGCGCTAAATTTTCTTTTTTGCTTGGACAAGCGTCCATTCCTCATGAAGAATGTGCCGCGAAGCAGGAAACAACTATCAACTACAAAACCACAGCCACATAAAGTGTTCACAACTGCGGGGACAGTATTCTCCCCTCCGCGCTCTGGGCCTGCATCAACAGCAACATATTCTGCCCGACTGAGGGCCTCTGCAGCGCCAGCCAACACTTCCGGCTCCATCCCCTCTGCTTCTATTTTCAACAGTCGGATAGGTGATGAGTTGTCAAAAGAGAGTAGTGCAGAATCCAAAGTTCGCTTTTCTACCGCAATTACATCATCAACAGTCTCTGGCTTAAACAGGCTTGAGTCTGCATGCTCGGTGCTCAAATAAAAATTTGTCGTTCCATTGCTGAAACTGAGCGCAATGGGAAATGCGCTTGCGCCTCCAACATTCTCCTTGAGGGCTCTAAATGCCTTGGGATCAGGCTCAAATCCTAGATATCTGGCACCCTTGGACTGGGCCCAAATCCCTAATTCGCCATTATTTGCCCCTACATCAACAACTATATCCTGAGGTCGAACTAAATCTATGGGAATTCGATAGTCTCTCAAAAGCCAGCTCTTCCGGTGTTCGACACCTTTTGTATAGAGTTCAAGCCGTTTTGGGTCCGATACAAAAACTACGCCTTGCGACTGCGCATCTCTTACAAAGAATAGGTCCTTCGCATCGTCCAAATGAAAGGTCACCCCTTCAACTTCTGGCGTTGCAAGTTTTGGGCTACCATTCGATATCTCCGCTCTATTCTCCGAGAATAACGTATTGAATTTTTCTTGCTTTTCAGCGAGTGAGGTGATCCCGGTCGCGTACCACTTTGGGCGTTCGTATCCTGGCCTTGGCCAGATGTGAAACTCAGTGTCGTAGATGTCTCTTTCGATAATATTTACGCGATCATAGGTGAATTCCATTAACGCAATGGGTAGGCTAAGTTGATCTCGGCGAGAATATCTCAATACGTGAGATAGCCACATTTCCATCGCCGAAATGCACCTTTTTTCATTGTGACGCCGTGCAAGCAATCCACCCCAAACTGGTTTTCCTGAAACAACATCTGGAAAATGATTTATATAAGATTCGAGCTGGTCAGCGAGCAGTAAATCATCCTCAAATCTGGCCTCTAGAACAGCATTGAACTCCTCTCGAACTGTATCCCTAAAAGAATGATGGAAAGCAGAAAACTCGATGCCTTTGCTTGGCATCATGTACTCCCAGAGGCTTATGGGACTGGCTTTTAGTTGAACACTTGAATCAATGTAAATTGATCTTGTGTATTCACTAAGCCATCGGTGAGGCCGTATTTTCTGCTCTCGGCTACTTCGATTTAGGTCATCTAAAAAAGTTGGGTGCACTACCCTGACTGACCATCCGTTAGGTTCCAATTCGGACCTATCGGTAAAGCAAACGTAGTCGACGTTCTGCTCATCTACAGGATCGGGTAGTTCGAACCCAGCCCCCATAGCGACAGTGTATACCACTAGTTTTTCTTGCGTGACAGACATCGATCGAACCATTGCAACTCTGTGTTAGTTGGCGCTTCTACAGGGAAATTAAGGTTCTCGGCAACCAAGAAACCCAGACTGTCCATAGAAGAGGCCTTGGCACGGCAATCTATAGGTCCGCCTTATCTAGTCTGAGGCAAGAGCGGATGAAGCACATTACCCGAGAACGGTTGTGTTTCCGTTACTCAGGTGGTCTTTCTTCCACCGTTCAAAAAGGCAGGTGAGTGTGGGACCCTCGGGTGCCGATTGTGGAGTGCTTGCGGGTTCCCACTCAGGGAAGCGCGTAGCCTGTGGGTCCGGGGTGAAGTCGCCTTCGGCCCGCTTTAATTGCTGACTAGGCTCCAGACTCATTGATTTACAGCCAGAATAGGACGGTAGCCGCGAGAGCGATGGCCGACAGGAAGACCTTTGGGGATCTATCATAGCGGGTAGCGACACGCCGCCAGTCCTTGAGGCGTCCG